>JAGLQN010000271.1 GCA_023136835.1 Candidatus Omnitrophota bacterium
ACCGGTTAGAAGAAAGAAAAGGCAGACCGCGCAGAGCTGTCTGGGCGGCTATTTCAATACTCCATTTTTTCCGCAGGTTATACATCCAATTAAAGAAATAGTCTTTCTGTTCCCCTTCTCGATATACCTTAATAATTTCGCTTCGCTTAAGGCCGGTAATATCCCGGTGGATAATGGGAATTCTTTTCTTCCCGCTAAAAATAAACTTACTCAAACTCCATGCCAAGGTAAGCGCCAAAGTCAAATGACTCATTAGAGTGTTTATACTCCGGCCAATCGCTGTCACCGCCGTAGAGAAGATATCGCCTTGCTTTTCTTCTTTACTCCTGTTCAGTGGGATAGGACTTTCATTATTCACCGGCGAGCTGGCAGAGCCAAACCTCTGCCGCCTGACTGAACGGACAAAGTCAAAGCCCGGGAGAAGTTTTAAATCGCTTACATCTTCATTTAGTTTATGAATATTATCTCGGTATTTATTATTTATCGCGTTCCGGATTAACTCTCCGGCGTCATACCCGTGTTTATCTATCAGTTTAAAATAACCATGACACCTATCCGCTACCCTCCTAACGGCCTCTTCAAAATAGACTATCTCGCCTGTTTTAGCGTACTTTATAAAAGCCGGCAAAAGCTCTTTGGCAAATTTTTGCTGTAAATCAAAAATAGGATTTGTAGTTGGAACTATTATATTTATCAGATCAATGCACAACAGGCCAAAACGCGAAGGTTCTTCCTGAGCAATCAAGGCGGAATATTTGCCTTTTTTTATTGTATCAGCCATAACTTCATCAAGAGCGGTAAAAACACATTCTGACTCTTGATCTTTAAGATCAATAGCCAGGCCTAAGCACTCAAAAAGCCTTCCGGATATAGAAAGTCTTCTTGCCTCAATATGCCCCCATTCGTGATTGATATACGAATGCGTTAGCCATAATTCAGCGGTCTGTTTAATATTTTCCATTATTTCTTCCGGCCGGCCGGCAATCAATCGCTTTTCCTCGCAGCCTGTCAATAGTTCAAGGCCGTATTTAGCCAACGGCCTTATCTGTTCAAATCCTCCTCTCTTAACCGCCGCGACACAGGCCCAAAACATAGATTCCGCAATCCTCTTGCGTCCGATAATTATCTTTTCCGAAAAAATTAAAACTGCCAAATCAGTTAGGGAAAGACTACTGATGAGTTCTTCGTTAGTAATAAATATTTCAAAGTCGCCTTTATGGATACGTTTATGTATTCCGGCTAAAAAGAAAGTCTTCTTTCCTCCCCTATGTTTCCCGCTCAAATACACATAGCCCTGGGGAACAAGAATCCTGTTTACCTCTGACATATCAGAGTGATGTATTTTATTGCCGAATAGAGTCAAATACTCACTGTCGGGACGAATATTCTGATAAAACCTGCCAAGAAATATTTCATCGCGCCAAAAGGGATGCTTAAAATACCTTGAGTTTTCATAATCGGCCCATTTCTTTAACCCCACCGCGAATTCCCTTAGAGGCGAGGGAAAACTATCACACTCCTTCACTGGCGAGGCGGCCATTTGAGCAAAAACGGGGACATCTCTCTTTTTGAATTTATTAGGTTGGTGAGGCGTTAAGGATAAGGTATGCGCCTTCGTCTCCTCAACCGGACTGGAAACGGAACGTTCGACATAAGCGGC
>JAGLQN010000272.1 GCA_023136835.1 Candidatus Omnitrophota bacterium
GATGTTTGTTCAGTATCTATTACGAAAGGACCGTATATCAAGTCTGGAAGAAGCCTTGTCATACTGACATTGTGTTCAGTATCCCCACTGAATACTATAACAGCGGTGTAATCCTGTTGAGTTGGCTTCGTGACTGTAAGTAAGTATGTTTCACTTGGTACATCTGTAAACTCATAATATCCTGTGATAACATCCGATTCAACAGGGTCTATACTGCTATTAAGAGATAGATAAGCGAGCATTGGGTCACCTTCCGAGTCTTCAACATAACCGGACAATGTAGATGGTGGATATTCAGTTGTCGAAACATCGTCTATCCACACTTCAAATCCCTCACCGGTATATGAAGTGCCTCTGAACATTATATTTCCATAATATCCTGACATATTCGATGTGTCGATAAATATTCTATTCCATCCGCTTGTTCCTACTTCTCTATATAGTTCTGTATTTCCTGAAGGACTTATTCCTTGGTAAAATACTATAAAATCTGCATCTGATGTGTCTATAATCCTTCTTTCGAAAGATAACCAGTTACCTAAACCAACAGCCTGTCCTATATACGTAGACGGAGCGCCTGGTGCTGATACTTTTGCACCATATGTACCTGAATATGCATATGTTGTACCTACTTCATTTGACCCCGTACTGAACCAATTTGTGAGGTCTCCGGTTTCAAATCCGGCATTGGCTACAGCAGATACAGGGGTGATTGCAAATAAACAAAGAACAGTACAAACTATTATCAACTTTATCAAATTCATCTTAATTCTTTCCCGGCAAATCTTCGCTCTTTATGAATTCAGGCAGGATTCCAAATACAAATCCTACAATAACAAAAATCACTACTGCAATAAGTTCATTCGAAAAAATAACTGAGAATCCAATGAAGCTCAGAAAGAGAATGAATATCGTTGCGATAGTCCCGTACAACGCTGTATCTACGATAAGTTCTACCACGTCTTCACGCTCATTGACTATCTTCCCTGCAAGGGTGCTCAAGTAAACGAACAATAATAAAATCCAATTAAAGGTGGTTGATAAATGAACAATAACCTCTTCAATAACTACCTTAGTGGGCTCTATAATCGTTTCGTCGAAGAGCTCAGTCAACTCTTCAATTGTGTTATCAATAATTTGAATTAAACCTTCTTCTTCCTCATCTTCGCCATCATCAGGCGTTTCCGTAGGTGTTGGTGTTGCAGTGTATATTGGCACCGGAGCTGCCACAATACAACCATCTGTTTCTTCGCTTATCTCGTATTTAGACCCTGCGATTGCACCGTCCATGGGTTGAATCCAAAATGTGTATGGTGTTCCACAATCCAGATTCCCGACTGTATGAGAGCCGTGTGCTGTGTACGATGTATCTTTGGTATAAATGAGATTAGTACTGGTGCCTTGATAGATTTTTGCTGAATCCACTACTGAGTTTTCTGTCCAGCCAAGCACCAATGATGTTTGACTCGTTTGTAATATCCAAGGGCCGCTTAATAAATCGGGCAACAGTCTTGTCATACTGACATTGTGTTCTGTATGTGTCGTTAGATTAATAACGGCAGTGTAATCTTGTTGTGTGGGCTTTGTAACGGTGAAGAGATAAACGCCTTCTTCCTGATATGGGAATTCATAATAACCTGTCGCAGCGTTAGATTCGATAGCAGTATTTTCCGAATTGTTTATAGAGAGATAAGCGAGTACTGGGTCACCTTCTGAGTCTTCAACGTAACCAGACAATATAGGATATGGAATTAAGACCACATTATCTATGAACATAACAACACCGGCATATGATTCTGGAGGCCGAAACCACGTATTAATTTCTAATTTAACTGTTTGTGTGCCAGTACCGGTTATCGGCACAGTTTGATCCCACCAAGAGAGACCTTCAGTCCATCCCTCGTTAAGGTCTTCCCAATCACTTCCAACATACATTCTCATATATCCGCCTCTATCAGAGGATTGTTGAATTCGCCCTCTACTTACAAGTTCTAAGCGACTGTATCCGGTCACGTCCACAGTTTGTGAAAGAGTAGTTGTAGTGTTACCTGTAGGCTCGGCCCCAATTTTAGCATAATAAGTTCCATCATAGTTATTTACCGAACCCCGTGTGCAAGTCAAATCGCCAGCACAAACCCAGTTATTAAGATCAGAATTGAAGTGTCCATTCACTATCTGTCCACTTACAGGTAAGAATGAAATTAAGAGTAAAAACAAAAAAAGTATTAGACATTTCATCAAGTTCAAGAGAATCACCATATCTCATAATGAGATATAGTTTATTGTTTTTTATAGTACTTAAATTTTAATATTTCCAACTTTCTGAATGGACTACTTCTTACGGTTTCTTTTTTCTTCTCTCATGTTAATTAGTATGAATCCGCTGGAAATTAACACAACATAACCTATGCAGAATCCTAATCCAAAAGGTATGAAATCTCTGCTTCTGAAATAGAAGATTGTCACAAGAAATGTTAGAGTGGAAAGAGCAAACCACAAGTCTTTTTGTAGCTTTGAATTTTCTAAAAACTTAAACATTTTCAACACATCTCTCAATATGTAAAACCGAAACAGGACTTAAAGTCCTGTCAGCTTTACATTGGGCATGTCTTCCAGACCT
>JAGLQN010000273.1 GCA_023136835.1 Candidatus Omnitrophota bacterium
ATGATCCTGATAACACCATCGGAATCTCTACTGTAGCCCTCTTGTTCAAGATACTCTTCCCAGTAATGATTGACTATTTTGCGGCTGTCAAATACCCGCCCTCCTTTTTTGACCAATCCCAACGAAAATTTTGTGTTGCTGGCCCTGAATCCAATCCGCGTTCCCGGGCTGATCCCGACAGGCGAACTGGAATAATCAGTTTTTACGGTCTTCGCGGCCGTCTGAAATCCCGGCATTGCCCCTTCTTGTTCATCATAACGAACACGCCGGCCGGCTCTCACAGGTTCAATAATTAAGGTTTCTCCACTTCTATCAAATTTAAGATAATACTCTCTCCAGCCCATTCTCAGTCGATATCCTTTGATCAGCAGATCATAGGGAACAGTAAATTCCCTCCCGGCATCTATGTCTCGGATAACGATCGACGGAATTAGGCCCTGTCTTGTCCCGCGCTTAACCGTCTCCTCCTGATAACGCGCGCGGTAGTCTCGGCCGTTCATGGTGAATTCTTCCCCGCTCTTTCGTGTTATATCGTCCAACTTTGTGACGGATATCGAGGGGTGGTCTTCGACCAACCGCTTAAGCATATATTCGGGAATCAAAGCAAAATCACGCCCATTTCCGGAGATCATATATTCTTTCCCGTTTGTCTTTAACGCGACCCCTGCCAGGCCGGACAATAGCTTTAGGAAAGGTCGCGTAACTTTTTTGCCGTCAAGAACAATTTCTATTTTCTCGCCGTCCTTTTCCCGCTTAAAGCGTAAGGCAACTTTCTTGCCTTCGACATCAACCGTAAAACCTCCGGCGCCGGCCGTAAGCACCCCGCTCACAGGAATTATTTTCATCTTCGCTTCCAGCTTCTGATTAAATATCAGGATCTTATCTATCGGAACGAAAACAATATGCCCACAGACATACTGGATCCAGTACGTATGATTGTTAATCGTCCGGCCCGTTCCTTTTAAAAGCTCGTCCCTGTTAATTCGTAACGGTTTCTCTCCGGATTTCATCCTGAAAATAACCAACGCGCGGGCGCTCTTTTCCCCTTCATAGTTGAACAATGCTCTGTACTCTTTTCCGGGGATTGGGATTTTCCAGGCTCCGGCCGCTGTTTTATCCTTAATGGTCCCTACATTGATCCGGACCGGTTCAAGATTGTTTATAAGCTGTATCGTCGAGCGCGAAGACGCCCCGGAGCCGGCCTCCG
>JAGLQN010000274.1 GCA_023136835.1 Candidatus Omnitrophota bacterium
ATTTATAAGAAAAATAAATCAATAAAAAATATAAGACAACTCAGGCAAGACGAATTTGACCTTAAACTTGACACAAATAAACCTTACAAAAATTTTCAGAAACGAATAAATGCCCATAAAGAAAGCCTTTTTAAGATGCTTAATGATCTTAAAAAAAAGGGGAAGAGCATTCACATCTATGGAGCCTCAACCAAAGGGAATACAATTTTGCAATGGTGCGGCATTGATCATCGTCTCATTGATGTCGCGGCTGAACGCAATCCGGATAAATATGGAGCGGTCACCCTCGGAACAAAAATTCCTATTGTGAGTGAAGAAAAATCTAGATCAATGAATCCAGACTATTATCTTGTTTTGCCCTGGCACTTTAAAGAAGAGTTTCTCCAGCGAGAGCAGAAGGCGCTGGATAAAGGCGTTGGATTTATTTTCCCACTTCCGACTATTGAAATTGTTAAAAAACAAAAAGTTTGATAAAGAATTATCAGGATCAACATACTTCCCTCAATAAATCCCGCAAGAGTTCATAATTGCTTTTCAAAAGGATGAGAAATGAATGCTGTCATATTTGGAGCTAACGGACAGGACGGTCACTATTTAACCGAATTTTGCCAATCAAAGAATATTGAAACCATTGGAATTTCTCATTCTGGAGATTGTATTCATGCCAACGTCGCGCAATATAAAAATGTTGAAAAATTAATAAAAGAATACAAACCTACCTATATTTTTCATCTCGCTGCGACATCAACTACGAATCACGACGCATTATTTGAAAATCATCAAACAATTTCTACGGGTACATTCAACATCCTTGAATCCGTCAAGATTCACTCTCCAAGTTCAAAAGTTTTTGTCACGGGAAGTGGTGTCCAATTTTTAAATAATGGAGAGCCGATTTCAGAAAACTGCCCCTTTGAAGGAAACAGTCCATATTCTGTTTCGCGCATCCAGTCCGTCTATGCGGCACGATATTATCGGTCACTAGGAATGAAAGTATATGTTGGCTACCTTTTCCATCATGAAAGTCCACTCCGCAAATCAAATCATATTAGCCAAATCATTGTCCATTTAGCTCAACAGGCTGCAAAAGAAAACAACAAAACAATTACACTAGGTGACATTTCCGTACAGAAAGAATGGACATTTGCTGGCGACATTGTTAAAGGAATATTCGCTTTAGTTGAACAGGACAATATTTTTGAAGCGATTATTGGTTCTGGAAAAACTCATTCTATCCAAGATTGGCTTGATACTTGTTTTAAAATTATCGGCAAACCATGGCATAATCATGTAAAGCTTAAGGAAAATTATACTTCGGAATATAAAAAGTTGGTATCTAATCCAAAATTAATCCATTCTCTGGGATGGAAGCCCACTGTCAATTTATCCCAATTAGCGAGAATGATGGTAGAATATAAGAAGTCATGATCCTCGTTAGTTTTCACTATGAATAGTGTATCAAAAAAAAGCTCTCAACAACGAAAGCGAATACTACTTGGACAGCTCATGGCATTGGGCGATTGTCTCTACGCGACGACGATTGCTCGTCAAATTAAGCGCGATAATCCTGATTGTCATTTAACATGGGCAATCAGTTCACCATGCCGTTCGATACTTATCGGTAATCCACATGTAGATGATATATGGGAAGTTTTTTCCTCGGGTCGTCATGGAGAAAATGAGGTGTGGGATCAGTTTGAGCATAAGGCTCGTGAAAGAAAACAAGCCGGTGAATTCGACGAAATATATTTAACTCAAATACATCCAAACAATTGGAAAAATTTCGATGGAACAGTTCGCGCTTCTATATTTAGAGGATATCCCAGACCTATTTCAGTTCCAGTGAATCCTGTTATAAAACTCTTACCTGAAGAAATTGAAAATACAAAGAAATTTGCGAATAAACATTCCCTAACTAAGAAATCCGATGTTATTCTTTTTGAATATAATTTTGATAGTGGGCAATCCTTTGTAACTTCTGATTTCGCCCTTGAAGTTTCAGAACAAATTATTAAAGCCATACCAACAGCTTGTATAATACTTTCTGCTAAAAAGCCTATTCAAACTTCTAACAAAAATATTATCGACGGGAG
>JAGLQN010000275.1 GCA_023136835.1 Candidatus Omnitrophota bacterium
ATGCCAGCAATAGAATGTTGCAAAAGAATGGGATATCTCATTTCTAATAGAAATGCTGAAAACCTAATAAAAGATTTTAATATCAAACTTAAATGCGAGAACGGAGATAAGCCATATGAAGAATCTGCACTTTTCATTTACGAAAGAAAAGTAATGCGTATCAGACATAGTAATGATAATAGATGGCTAATTTATAGTGTGGAGACCGATCTTAATCAATTGTGAGATGTAAAATATGAAAAACTATATCAAAATTTCTTGTGAATGTGGAAGGATAAACAAGGTGCCCATAAAAGATGAAGTGTTCGAACCTATTGGAAGACCTCAAATCCTTGGCTCTAAGAACTGTCCTGTTTGTAATAGGAGAGTGATTGGTTATCTTCTAATTGGTTACAACAAAGAGCCTGCTGGGACACATGAAGGAGTGATTTACATTGACTGAACCCAAATTTATGGACGAGTTTCTTGACGCTTTCGCACACTCAGGATCGATAATGATTTATTGTAGGTGTGGGCGGTTACATGTCGCTACCAATGAAATTGAATATCTTGAAAGCGAAGACATTGAAGAGATTGAAGAACTTAAAAGGAAAAGCCCTGACAAAGTAATCGAATGGGACTGTGATATGATTTCATGGACGACTATAAACAGTGAAGCTGTAGTGTTCGATTGTCCCTGTGGATACGCTGATTTTCTTTGCAATTTCATCGAAGGATATCACGAAGAGATAATGAAAGTGATTGAGAAAATAATAAAGTTCGATAGAGACAACGTTGATAACAAAGAAGAACTACTTCGGAAAGTTAGAGAGGTGAAATAAATGTTATCCCCGGAACTAACTCGTATGGATGTTATTGATCAATTGAGACCAACGATTTCATCAGAGCAACTCGACAGACTGCTGACAATGAAATTCAAAGGTAAGAGGCACTTCAAGTTAAATGAAGCGCACTCTTATGAAGGTGTGCTCTTTCATGAAATGTGTAATTTTTCCGTGACACAGTACAGAATATGTGAAATGCTGTGGGCGAACATCAAATACAAACAGGGCGAAAACCCATCAGGACCGTTGTGATTATGTTCGAAGACTTTACAACAATGCTCAAACGCATGAAAAAGCTCAGCACAGGTCGGCCAATCATATTTTTCCATGTACCTATTCATGAACCTTCACGTCCAGAAAGGTATAATGCTCGCTACGGGACTTGGAAAGAACAATCAGAAATGAATATGGATGATTGGGATGCTATCTTGGAAGGAACAAAAGAATTTATGAGCGAGTCCTGTCTTAGGTCTGTGAAGGGCACAGGTCGCTCTCAGCACGCTAAGTCC
>JAGLQN010000276.1 GCA_023136835.1 Candidatus Omnitrophota bacterium
ACATACAACAGCACCGTAAAATAATGACAAATACTGCCCCCCAGTACTGACAAATGCCATACACCATGAAAATGCTTTACTTTTTTATCGAATATATAAAAAATAATTCCAAAGGTATAAAACAACCCCCCCGCCAGTAACCACCAGAACCCAGCCATGGGCAATACCTGTAATAATGGCTTGAGCGCAATTAAACATACCCAACCCATAACCAGATAAATGATGATGGGTATCGCTCTATTCTTTTGCGGAAAGAATTCAATGATCATGCCGAATAATGCCAGCCCCCAAACCACACCGAAGATTGACCAGCCCCATGCACCACTGAGCGTAACCAGAGTAAAAGGTGTATAGGTGCCTGCAATTAATAAGTAAATGGCGAGATGATCGAGACGGCGGAATATTTGTTTCGCATGGCCGCGCAGGCTGTGATAAAGCACGGAAAATAGATAGAGCAGAAACAGACTGACGCCATAGACACTGAAACTAACGATTTTCCATGGATCACCTTGCTTCGAGGCAAGCACCACCAGCACAGCACAGCCAGCAACAGCCGCGACAGCACCGACTAGATGAGTAATGCTATTAAAGCGTTCGCCTTCGTACATAAAGAAAGGCTCTCAATAAAAAGGGAAATCTTAATTACCTTTAATATTAACAAATCTTTGCTCTTAGTTGTTCCTGCATGTGGTGATGACAGTCTTGTAGGATGGGTAAAGCGTAGTGTGCCCCTAATTAAAGGGGTCTGACCCCTTTAATTAGGGGTACTTATAATAACGTTCATTAAGATACTGCATAACCTCCTGCTTTTCTACGTCACCCCAACCCAGGTTAAGCCAGTCTGCAAAGTGATTGACCCAGTTACCCACTTCTTTATAGTTTGTTGCTTTACGTTTGGTGCGTATGTAAACCGTACTTTCGTGACAACTTGTACAATGGTTTTCATAGAGCATCTGACCACGAGTCTCTTCTGGTAACACTTTTGCTTCTGAATTAGGTGCAGCTGTACCTGATTGTTCATGCACATTGTCGTCTGAAACCGGTCTCACATCTTCATCAGCTGTAACACCAATAGCTGGTTGATAGACTGTAAC
>JAGLQN010000277.1 GCA_023136835.1 Candidatus Omnitrophota bacterium
ATGATCAGGTAGTCATCAGATCCATATCGCGCATTGATGGCGCGATAGTATTTCAGACTTTTATCGTTTTCGAGAACAAGCGAGTCAGCAGATATATCCAGCCTCAAATCCTGCGCAAACCAGCCGAAAAAGAGGGTAGTTATAAATAACAGGGCAAGAACGGCAACAGGTTTATCGAGTACCCATCGTTCATACCATGCTGCCAGTAATTGATTGTAGTGATTGATATCAATAAATCCTTTGGTACTCTGGTTATCTAGTGTCCATCATTATTCAATATGCACGATAGATCAATAGAATTAAAGAAAAACCACAGGGTCAAGCCTTACATTTCACACAAAAATCACGCGACCAGTCACTAGTAGTTCACAGCACGCAGATCCAATTAGCGTAGCGTAAGGTGCCTACAATACTGCACAGAGCGGAGCATCAGAGCCTTCAGCTTCGCTCTGGATAACGGTTTTTTTATTCCGAACGGGAGTGTATATAGTAGTACTATATGGTAATGATTGGTTATGGTCTTCAGTCAAGCTCGCAATGGCACGACGTCCGTTACCGTTGGCTCAATCTATGCGGTATCGCGCTTATTTCATGCCTTATTACGTGTCGTCCATTGTTTGCAGCCAGTCAATATTGCGAATACAGAATAGAGCAAAGCTACGCAGGTGTGGGATACGGAAATCTGGAAAAGTCACACCTGGATACAGGCACAGGTACAGAGGTAGCGATCACCACTAACGAAGTTAATTTTGCCTGGCTTGCTGCCAATGAGCCAATCCATTCACTGGTACTTGGTTGGGACATGTTATACACCATCATGGACTTCGATTTAATTGAGCCGATGACTAACGGTCATTTGCATACATGGGATTTATCTGTAATCGGAAGCTACAAAAATAATGGATCAGAGGTTTTCTACAAAATAATACCCGCTATTTCAGTTTCCTCGAATGCATTAAGAGACCCTTCACTGATTGATGATAAAGCCCTGCAGTTAAAAACAGGCCTGGTATATAAAAAAGACCTACATCAAAAATTCGCATGGCTCATCGGTTTCATGTCTGACCATAGGTTTGGTGACTATCGCCTGTATC
>JAGLQN010000278.1 GCA_023136835.1 Candidatus Omnitrophota bacterium
CTAAATCGATGTCAAATATTTCGCCACACTCACATTGTACTGATATTAACATTATAAACCAACTCTCTTATCCATTATCTTCCGAAGCTGGTCTTCTGTCCATGTTTCATACCATGGTGGTTCGTTCTTCATTGTCTTCGAATCTATCAATGAAAGAGAATTATCTTTCTTGACTTTGCACACTATATTATTATAGGGAGCTATATTATCAAAACGTGATAAAGAACGCAAGTAAAGAACCAGAGTTGGTACTTTATTAATAGAAGAATCATTGCTCGTTCTAACTTCCTTAAAAGCAATTTCATAAATGAAATTCCTATAATAGATTTTGTCCCCTATTTTATTTTTATACCACTCAACTTCAGTGTTTTGTATAAACTGACTATTAGTCATACCAAGACTAACATTCATTTCTACATAAACTGTTTTATCACATTGTGGATTAGGGCACTTTTTCCCTGCTATTGGTGTTGGGGAACTTTCGTGCTCATCAGGGGGGGCATAAATCATTCTGGGTATTTCCACATCGGTTTCTTGACCACACTCGCATCGTACTATCATTATTATTTCCTCTCGTTTTTTTATTTACATGTTTGAAACATTCTTTGAAGTTTTTCTTCATGCCACGATTCATATCCTGTCGGGGTAAGGGGTTCCTCTGATCCATAAATTAGAACTATTGAACCGCTACTAAGAACTTCACCCACAACATTGTAATGACCGCTTCTTGATCTTAAATAAAGTATGTTCATTTTCATCACAATGTCATTTATAGTCCGTACCTTTCTAACGGACTTTAGAGCAATCTCATAGGCGCATTTATCAACAAAAACAACAGTTCCTACCTTGACTTTCTTCCAGTTTACTTTGGTGTTGATGAACTTGTTGGTATCAACACAGTGAAGAACGATATCTCCACTCACAAAAAGCGTTTTATCACAAATTGGATTAGAACATTTCTGCTCAGCTAATAAAATTTTGTTACGTTTCCTGCGGAGAGTTATGTTATTCTCAGTGAAGTCTACTTCGGTTTTCGTTCCACACTCGCATTCTACTGTCATTGCCATTATAAATACTCCCTTAAATCTTCTTTAACATAAAATTCTTTATTCAGTTCTTTGAGTCTCTTGACTACCGCTTTGGTATACTGAGCCCAATCAACTTCCTCAGCATGTGGATGGTAATTTAACTTGCCTATCTTGTATACATCCACAATCTCATGAGTACGGTCAATTATGTTGATTGTATCTTCTATAGACCAAGCAGGCTCTATCGATACCCACGTTCTGATACCTCT
>JAGLQN010000279.1 GCA_023136835.1 Candidatus Omnitrophota bacterium
GCATCCTGGTAATCATCGGCGTTACACTCGATGGCCAAAAGGAAATTATTGCGGTATCAGATGGATTTAGGGAATCAAAAGAGAGTTGGGCATCAGTTATCCGTGAAGTTAAGCGGTTAGGAATAGCGACAGCGCCGAAGTTAGCGATCGGCGATGGCGCCTTGGGATTCTGGGCGGCGATCCAGGAAGAGTTCCCTGAAACGAACCATCAATTATGCTGGGTGCATAAGACATGTAATGTTTTGGATAAATTGCCGAAAAGTTTGCAGGGTAAAGCCAAAACAATGATTCATGATATTTATTTAGCTCCAACAAAGATGGATGCCAATAATTCATTTGATGTGTTCATTGAAGAGTTTGAAGCGAAATATCCCAAGGCCGTTGATTGTATGCGAAAGCATCGGGATCGGTTATTAGAGTTTTATAATTATCCGGCGGAGCATTGGCAAAGCATCCGCACCACAAACGTTATTGAATCAGTTTTTGCAACGGTGCGGTTAAGAACATATAGAACCAAAGGTTGCGGTTCGCGAATCGCAACATTGACAATGGTTTTTAAGTTAATTCAATCTGCACAAAAGCGATGGAACAAAATACGTTTCGCTCAAAGGATTAAACAAGTTTGGGAAGGCGTCATATTTGAGGATGGAATTGAATTGCAAGAATCGAAAACTTTGGAATTAGTAAGCGCTTAAACACAGTTTGAAGGGATGCTCACCCACAACATTTGACAAAAGCTCGAATATTTATCGGGCGCATCTACTGCGAAAAGCAATGTTGGGTCAAGTTATTGCTGAATTACTCAAAGAGGTAAGTTCTGCTTGCGAAAGTCTATCACTTATAGATAGATGGATGGGTGAGAAAAAACAATATGATGAATTGAAAATGAATTTAGAGTCACTACAAGACAGAGTAAAAAGAGCTAAATTAGAATCCCAAGAAATACCTATATTACAAAAAATTACAACACAGCATCGAACTAAGAAAGAAAAGGAAAGCGCTCAAACTGCTACGGCCAAGGGTAGTGTGAAAGTTAATCCGGTTAAGGTTGAGGCCGGTTTGGATGCTTCTCTTTCTGATTTCGATAAAACTCTTGATGATACTGAAATATATAACGAATATTCAGATGTTGTTTACAAATCGTTTCCCTTTAGTGAGATATTAGACGAAATAAAAGAACTTTTATCTGAGTCAGGATTAACTAGGTTAGTGATTTTCTTTGATGATTTCTCTGAGCTTGGATTTCTCGATCAGCGGTTATTTGTTGATGTTATTTTATCACCTTTTAACAATTCCAGTAATGAAACGGTCAAATTAAAAATAGCGGGATACCCAGGGCGAATATATTATGGAAAAATTGATCCGACTAAAGTTGATATAATAAATCTTGATTTCGCAGAGTTATACGAGGCCTCTGAAGTGCAAGAAATGGAAAATTCAGCAATTGATTATACGACGAGGTTGCTAGATACGAGGTTTAAGGCTTTTGGAACTTCAATGGAGGAGTTTTTTGATGTTTCTTTAGCTACAATCGATGATTATATGAAATTAGTATTTCAAGCATCATTTAATGTGCCTAGAATAATGGGGCATCTTTTACATTATTGTTTTTTAGATAGAGTTTCTAAAGATCAGAAAATAACCCTTGGAGCAATAAAATTAGCTTCCAGAAAATATTATGAACAAACAGTGATTCAATATTTTGATAGAATGCACAGGTATGCACTTGAGCCTTTCGAAAAT
>JAGLQN010000028.1 GCA_023136835.1 Candidatus Omnitrophota bacterium
CCTTTTTCTGCCTTTTCAAGTAAGGTAGTAACAATTTCATATAGCTCAGAGGATTCTATATCCAAGCCACGCTGAATATCATCAGCCAATTGATATAATGGGGGGATTCCCTTCATTCTTTCCAGTTCTGTTTGTACTTTCTTAATTCTCATGAATTTTCATTGCTCCTTCAATCTTATATTCATGCGCAAGTCAACTGTTAACTCAAACTTATCTATAAAGTCTTCAGAGAAGCTATCTTTAATGAGCTTAATTGCTTGCTTTTTCATTATTATATCAACTTTGTCAGAGAACCTGCCCTTCGCTCGCCAGTTCATTTCATAATCGATACTTTTATCTTTGCCGAAATGCCTGTTAAAACAATTCTCGGTACAAATCGGCCCTTCATCCTCTTCTGTATCGTAGTAGGCATCCTCACCAAGCTGACACATGCCGTGACAGACAATACACTCTGAGATATATCCATCGTCAAAAAGGGCATCATGAGTCTCTACATCGTAATCCGGCCTCTGACGGTGTGGAACCCATAGTGGATGAATATTCATTTCAAACACAAGGTTCCTCCACATGTTCACCTTTCATTATGTTCTTTGTCATTTCTAACTGGCGTTCAGCCTGATACAGGCGTTCTTCTTCATCAAATTCAGTTTTGTGTTCTTTGCGTATGTCTTCTGTTTTGGTTTCCATGTTTATGTTCTCCTTTTCATCTGATGTGGGTGGAAGGGTTGCGTACTCACAGCCCTTAATATCGCAAACGAGTTTTCCGTTAGAATTAGATTCTTGTAATTCCGGGTGTCCACATGTTTCTGACTCTTCTTGGAAAGTGCAAACAATTTCTATGTGCTTCTCTAAGTCCAGTATGTGTTGCATGAGATTGTCTTCACACTCTTTACACAATCCTAATATACTGTTTGATGGCACAGGATTTTCTTGACATTCTCCACACTTTTTGATCATTTTCGTGCACATGCACATTCCACATTTTACTGTGGGATTCGGTCCTGGGTCAGCATGTCCAACTTGAACCCTGCCTGTACCTTCGCATCGTGGACAAGCATAAAGTCCCGGTATCAGTTGTTTGGTGTTTTCTTCCCACACCTTTATTGTTGTCGGTAGATTATCCCAATCAATCTTCTCTGTCATCACTTTGCCTCGTATTCAAGCATCTTTACAAACTGGTCATTGAACGGACTTTCCCGGATCATGTCTTGCATTTCTTCAATCCATTGCTTTTTACTTGAGAGAAGCATTAGATAATGTACTTCGCCTACATTTTCTTTGCACCATTTGTCACTGGAAGTCATTGAAGATTCTCTTTTTACCATACGGTAGAATGCCATTGCTCTTTCATGGAATTGTTCATTATCTGAAATATCCAATTCTTCAATAACTCCGTATAAGCGTCGTTTTTCCTGCCAAGATGCCAAAGTCTCATTAAATCCATCTAATTGTACCTGGATTTCTTTAGCTGCATTCTCACGGCTCGTGACATTGAAGCACTCGCTGTGAAATTCATAAGGCTTGAAGCCTATCATTGCTCTGACATACATTTTCACTTCTCCTTGGTGTCGTTCTTATTCATTCTCGGTGGATCGGCTTTCCAGCAATCTACATAACCACATTCATAAATGAATTTTGCAAGTGATGTACCCGCAATATCATAGAATGTATCTCCTACAGGTCGCTTGAAGGTGTGTCCAATACCTGACAAAAATGTGAAAACTGCATCATCACAAGTAAAATGAGTTTCCAGCACATTTATCTTATGGTCTTTACCGTGAACCATAAAAACATATAGATATTTTGTTAGAAGATCGAGAAGTTCTTCTACATCCTCATACTCTTTTTCAACAATTGAAGTTATTAACGTAGTTCCGCCTGGCATTTCTTGAGCAGTTCTTATCAAAGTTACGTGATTCAATTTATATCACCTTTCGTTTAATGGGGCTTAAACTATAAAAGATATACGGTCTAAGATAAGACGATTAATTTCTTTCCTTGATTTGTTCCTCAAAGTCTTCAAATGCTGAACAGAAGTCTTCTATGGATGATGTGACATCATTTATAACATCCCATTCTTCATCTGGAATCTCATGATCATCTTCAATGTCGCCAGCCAGTTCTTCAATTTCATTCTTGCTCTGTTCTACAAGAGTGAAAATAGGCTTAATCAGTTTGCGCAATTCAAGTATTTTATCCAATTAGTTCCCCTCCGCAAGTTCCTTCAATTCTTTCATAGATGTATCCCCTCCGCTGAGCGATAAATTTAGTAGAGCAGATTCAAGCTCTTCAATGGCTGTCCAATCGTCAATCGATGTGTTTATATCGTCTTCTATTTCGGAAATTAACAAATCAATTACTTCCTTGTTCTCTTCTATCAGTTCAGCAATCGGTTTTACAAGTTTATAAAACTCATCTACTTTATTCATAAAATTCACCAAATGGAATATCTGCGTATATTACGGATACTAATGTGGTGTTATCGGTGAACTGATAAGTGTTGTCAAAGAGCTCGGTATAGCAATAATAACCAATCTCTGGATCGTGAAGTATCATTTCACAAGTCCAGTGATCTAACCAGTATGAATCAACACACCTGATCTCATTGTCATTTACTTTGATAATGTTTCCAATATCGTTAATTTCTACAATCTGCCCCTGGAAGCTTCCGGTTAAAAGATCGGAGTGTTCCGAGTTTGATTTTACCCAGTCACCAACTTCGAATATAGGTGGTTCTTTGGTGACATAATAAGGCTTTGATACTGGTGTGTCACAAGACATTATGAGGAAATATGTCTGATTTGGTGCTTCTGCCGGGATAAAGTAAGTAGGTACATATGCAGGTAGAGTGTGGCTTTCATTAAACGGTTCGCTTGTTGCGTTATATGGAACGTAAATAATACTTACGTTCTCCAAGGGGTTATAACACTCTTTATCATCGGGGGATAATATTTCACCAGCCGACATAAACATTATCAAGCATATTAGAAATCCCAATAGCAGACAACTTATCCCGACCCAGAAATTTGTTTTAAATTCTTTCCATATCATATCTAATTCACTTCCATGTTTTTGTTTTTATTATCGTATAGTACTTTCCACACAATATAAGGCGACTTAAATTGTCCCTTGTCGTTTCTGTGATGCTGAGTAAAGTAGATGGTGTGGTGCATTCTATCTTTACATCCAAGACACAAATGAATAGGATGATGACAGTCTGTGTCGCATAGCTTTTTGATTCGCCAGTATCCTTTTATATCTGTGATCTCAACTTCATCCGGTGTTAGCGAGTGATATAATTTAAGATATGATTCCAAGAATTTTTCTGCTTCTTCAACTGTCAAATCCATGTTTTTATCCTCACTCTTCTATTGCTATTCTATAGTCTGTTGTGGTTTCTCTTTTCCAAAAGAATGTTTCTCCGCAGAATTTACATTCTTTTCTAACGAAATCGGTGTTCCCTAAAGGTCTTGTTATTTCACTATCTGGAAATTCAGAATTACAGAAAGGGCACTTGATTTCCATCAAATATTTATTTGTTTCTTTTACAATCATCTTAATCAATCCGTGTTTTAAATACAGCTTTCG
>JAGLQN010000280.1 GCA_023136835.1 Candidatus Omnitrophota bacterium
TTAAACCATCTTTTCTCTTGCCTTTACTCCTGCATCGCCTTCTGAATCTTATATTTTAAACTCGCGTCGATCACAACACTTCCGATTCGCGCAACAAATCCCGCGATCAAGCAGGGGTCCGTTTCCGCTTTCAACGCGACATCAGCGCCAATCTTCTTCTTTAACTTCTGCTCCAAATCTTTCTTCTGATTATCCGTCAATGAAAAGGCTGAAACAATTTTCGCCTCTTTAATTTTTTCCGGCAATTTTAAATGTTTAAGATCTAATTCCCCTTCGCCTAATTCTCCCATCAATCCTTTATGAACATCTTGGAGGAATTTCTGCGGAACAGCCTGCGCAATCAGGGTAAAGACCTTTTCTTTAGCGCGCGCATCGATTTTATTGTCTAATTCACTGCGCAGGAATTCAGCGTTGCGCTGGGCTTTCTCGGCGATCTCCAAACCTTTTTTGTTCGCATCTTTAAGGATCTTTTCCCGCAATTCCTGGGCCTCTTTAATGATCTTTTCTTTCTCCTCTTCTGCCGATTGCCTCTCGCGAGCCACAATCATTTTGGCTTCTTTTTGAGCCTTTTCTACTAATTGACCGGCTTCCTCCTTTTTTGAGACATAATCCCTGCTCAATTCTTCTAAATCCCCTGTCGCTTTATTAATTTTCCGCGACAAAATAGAACGCAAAAAATAAAGAAGCCCGATAAAAAAAAGAATTTGCAGGACAATTAAATAGATCCAAAGCATTTGGATTCCTTTCTGGTAAAATGACTAATGTCAAACGCCAAATGACAAATTAATATCAAATGCCAAAATCCAAATAATAAAGCCTCCATTCTTACTCGGTAATTTGATATTTTTCATTCGGACTTTATTTGCCCCTCGCTTTGCTCGGGATTATTGCGAGGAGTACTTGCGCGAAGCGCAATGTATCATTTTTCATTTGTTATTTGACGTTATCAACCGAAAAGCTGAAATACCACAACCATAGCGACAAACGCGCAGGCCTCGGCAAATGACAGGGCAACGATCATCGCCGTAAAGATCTTTGATGCCGCCGACGGATTACGCCCAAGAGAATTAATGCTGGCATAAGCGCTAGCGGCAAAAACAGCACAGGGGCCCAGGATACAAGCCAGAAATATCAGTGTTAAAGCTGCGTTACGACCCATTTTTACTCTTCCTCAATAACAATCATGACATTATTTTTATCGACCTTCGCCACTCCCCGCTCGATCGGAAACTCTTTTCCATCAACATCAATATTTCCCTTAAGCAGCCGGCTTAAAGCACGCTTATGGTAGCTCATGACCTCAAAAACCCCTGTATCACCTGGCAAAATCACACTTTCAGCCTCACCTTTAAAAACAATCTTAATCGTACTCATTATAGTAACATTAAGCATATATGTAATTATTATAACCTTATTCGATTATATGTTCTAGGGGTATTCGTGAAAATTCTTTTTTTGTAATGATTTAAGAAGTGCGGATTAGAATAATACTGCCACTATTGCTACTATTGAGTCTCCTCATCAGACTCCCCACTTTCCGGAAACGCCTTATCCCTGGCTTCGGAAATAAGATTTTTCGTCGCATGAGCCTGCGTCTGCCAGGTGAAGAAAAACACGCCGGCCAACATTCCGATAAAGAGCATAATGATAAAAATGATCATCCAGCTGGTGCTTTCGGTAGGAGATTCTGTTTTTAGATCTGAGTCCTCAAGAACATCCGGCTTTGGAAGCGAGCTGGCAACAACTAATTGTTTCTCAAGCCGGTCAATATCATCTTTGATCTGATCGATAATTTTAAGATTATTACGGTAAATACCGATATGGCTCTTGCGACTGACAGTGTCATCATCTTGCGTAAGAGCAATAGTATCAAGCGCTTTATATATTGTTTCCCCCAAAAGTTGTGACGGCTCATAGAACCGGCTTCCCTCCAACCGCATAATGACAGATTCGACTTGTACTTTTAGGGAATCCAAACGTCCCTGCGGAATGATCCAAACATCTTCCATTTCTATGTTAAATGTTTTGGTCTCTCCCGGATTAAGTTTGACCTTCTCTTTGTACACATAGTACATGGACTGCTCAGAATCGAATTCCACATCAAGCCCGGATGAATCAAGAATAGTATCCGGGGTTACCTCCTTTGGTAAATACGTCTTGATTTGAACAGTCTGTGTCTTTGTGTCGGAAGGGTTAACAGCCACGACGCTCATCTCCATCGGCTCTCTTTCGCTTTCCTGAGCAAAAGCCGTAAGAGAGGAACACAACATAAACCCAAGTATTCCTAAACATACCGCTGTATAGCTGAACGAGGGTCTAACTTTTACCCAAAGAGATTGATGGGAATAACCAATAGTACGGGGATTAGTGGAAGAAACTATGAACGACCGGCGCATCCTCACCTCCTAACTTTTGTTCGATAACTTTTTGCATAACTTCCGTCGCCCCTTGGACCTTATCTGTTGTCGTACGAATACCACCTATAGTCGGGGATGCCTCAAGGCCTATTTCAAACAGCGTGCTGAAATCATAACCCTCATCACCGGCAAACTGGGTGAATTGATCGCGGATATCGTCAACAGCCCTGACGAGCGGGTCGGTAATGCCTTCCTCGGCGATCTTTCTCGGAAGGCGATTGATCTTAAGCTTGATCCTTTCAAGAGCCATACTTACGTCGCCACCAGTAGCTAATGTTCCCTTGACCGCGTTGATGGCATCTAGGGCATCCTGCGCGACATCCTTGACACCGGCACCGGAAGCAACAAGCCCTTCGAGGGAAGTCAGTGACGTCGCTTCCACAATAAACGTTCCGGACTCAACTGTCGCGGTCGTCGGCTCAGTAACGGTTACTGTAACCGGTTTTCCAGGCACATAGACATCTGCTCTGACATTATCAATAGTGTATTCAAACATTCCATCAATATCTTTAACTCTATCCATTTTCGCGTCTTTGACAACATCTTCGTTCTCGAAATTGATAAGAGTTATGACGGGTTTCCAATCTTCTCTTCCCCTGAATTGTATAATAACCTTATCACCAAGAAGAACCGTCCGTGGCATTAATAATTGCCCGCCGGCCGTTTCGACATAGACAGCGCCGGATTCTATACTCCCCGTGAATGACTCTGTGACGATGACCGTAAAGGAGGTTCCCGGCTCATAAATCGCCGAATCAATTTCCTCGATAACATATTCGTAGAGAGCCGGTTTATCAGGGATTTCCGGCATTGGCGTCGCCTGCACAAGCGGTTTATTCTCAAAATCAAGAATGTCGATAAGAGGAATTAGCCCTGTTGTATAGCCGCGATAGCGCAGCTTGACCGGTTCACCCGTGATCGCTGATTGAGGCAGCAAGAGCTTTGCGGATTGTCTCCTGGCAATATCCTGCAAATCGAGGGCAGCCGCCTTACTCAAGTCCGCCGCATCTTCCAAGACAGAAGCCGAATACAAACTATCTGAAGCAGCTTCTTCAAGACTTATAATCGAATCTGCGACTGAAGATGTAAAATTAGTTAACGCCGTATCAATTTTGCCTGTCTGCACATCCATTTTGCTCTGGATCGCTTTGAGCTGATCATCCATCTTAGTCTGAATAATGAGGGATATCGCCCCTTCCACTTCGGAGAGCGACTTATCTAGCTTAGTATTAATAGTAGTTTCCAGGTCATCAAGCTTCTTTGTTTCAGTAATAGTGAGGGATGTCGGACTATTAAATACACCACCCGTTCCGATCTCAGCAGAAGACACGACAGCATAGACTTTGCCAGCCTGCAAAGTCGTTGCAGGCCATTGTTGAATAATGAGGCCCTCATCCGTGAACTTTTCCGGTTCTGATGCTGCAATAGCTGTTAAGGTATGAATAAGTGCCGATCCCTCATAAAACTTAACATCAAGCCGAACAGTACCCGAGATAACCGAACCGTCACGTTCCAGGAAGGAAATAACATCTAGCGTATTTGTATCAGGATCATAAGCGAAATTTGAAACCGCGCGCCAAATGTGAACCGTCGAGGTCTCCATATATAATTGGTAACTTTGATCCTGATCAGCCACGACAAGCTGCCCCATATCCCCGTATCCGGTTTTTGACCATGTCGCCAGCCAGCTTCCATACGGTGTCGGTTGAACTCTCGGCGAAGCGGTTGTAATACCCACTTCTTGCCATAGGATAAAGGAGGGATCAGTAGAATCAACTTCTGTGACAGCAAGGTCACTTAAGGCCGCATTCGTCAAGAGGTCAAAAACCTCCCAAGTAACCTGATAATAATCAATCTTGAAATCATTATCCGATTCATCAAAGACTTCGTCATCATTAGAATCCTCTACTCGTATTTTTACCAAGTTGTAATCGTCGTACTCACCGCTGACCTTTTTAACCGCATCAGGAACAACCCAACTATAATTTCCCTTATTCGCTCCTGTATTGGGCACGGTTAATGCGTCACCCTTGTCACAAGTCGTAGAAGCATCAGCGCACGGGAAGTAATGGACGCCTGAATCTGAATAGGACAGATAGACATTATCAATGGTTCCGTCCGTATCCCATGTAATTATTTTTGTGTCATGCGTTACCCACCGGTCTGTCGAATCAACATCTGAATCTCCATTCGGCGAGGTAACAACAAAATCTCCACGGATCTTAAAGATCGCATCAGAATCATCCAAAACCGTATTATCATAGGCATCTTCGATCTTCACCTTAACCGTCGGAGATATATCATCAGGAACAGTCCATAAATAGCTTCGCTGGATATTATTATTGTCACCATCCTGCTGTTTTCCATCGCCGCTATAATCCAAAGTCGTGTCAATCTGCCACCAAGTCGGACTTGCCTGAGTGCCATCGAGCGCGTACCATAATGTTACTTCAGGAATCGTACCGCCCCATGTCCACGTAATGTTATGAGTAGAGTTGACGCGCCAGTCCTCACCGTCATTTGGCGAGACGATCGTAAAGTTACCGATGATATTGAATTTAAACGATTCGTCGAGCACATCACTTTCGCCGCTTCTGGAATCAACGATCTTGATCTTGGCGAGATTTGTAGGCGTATCTGGAACATTCTTCCATAGGAATTTGCCATTATTCGGCACATTCGTCGCTTCTACATTGACACCGGGGAAATTATCCGGATCCGGAGCGCCCATGATTGCAAGTGGATAGTTATCATTCCCATCATTGGTATCATAGACAATGTCAACATTCGGAATAGTACCGGTTGTATTCCATTTAATCATATAATCCTGGCCAATGGCCACAGGTTCCTCGAATACTGGAGCTGTGATCAGAAGCTTACCGCGGATCCTGAACTCAACATCCGAGATATCAAAACCATCATCCGTCGTACTGCGCACCAGGACACGAACCGTCGTACTGATATCATCGGGAACAGACCAAGAAATATAGGGACTGCTATTACCTATCGAATTTTCAATTTCAACAGGATTTAAAAAGTCCGTCCAAAGCGTAGGATTGTCATTATCTGAGTCCGTAGAATACAGAAGCTGGACATTGTCGACCGGTGAACCTGTGTTTGTCCATGTAATGGCAATCGTATCATCCACTTCATAAGTTGTCGCTGTATTAGGAATACTCAAGGTAAAATCAGAAATAATCCTAAAATTATGATCTGAATCATCTAAGGCCAGAGGACCGGAAGCAGAAGCATCGATAACGCGAATTTTCACGTCAGGGTCAATAAGATTGGGAACACCACCTGAGCCTTCACCCCAAATATAACTAAGATCATTGTCGGTTCGTGCAATTGTATTTTCCGCCGGGAACGTTGCCCCTCCATTTAGCGAATAAATAATGTCAACAAGCGGTGTTTTTGTTATCGAAGATGAACTCGTCCATGTAATCTCATATTCTGTTCCAACATCCCATCGATCCGTCAGATCTGCATCGGAATTGCCATTTGGTGATGTGACCGTAAATTTCGGAACAAGATTAAATGCCGGTGAAATTATGAAGCCACCCGTATCGCTCAGATCCCTGATGCGCAGGTACAAGTTTTCATCTTCAGTATCATCCACATCAGGAGGTGTCCAAACATAGCATCCTTTATATGGATCAGTTCCGCTACAATCAGTTTCATTATTATCAACAATACCGTTAGATGCCCCATCAATGTCCCATATAGTTCCTTGGAGATTACCGCCGCCGCTCAATCCACTCGGAGAGTATTGCACTTCGACAGTAGTCGGAATATCCCCTGGCCTACTCCACCTAAGCGTATAAGGCGCGCCGACTTCTATATCCATATCGTCTGACATACCCAAAAACGCGAAATCAGAACGGATAACAAAAGGAGCGGGAGAATAGGTTACCGTATCAAGGTCCGTCGTATCATAAATACGGATACAAACTATCGGATCAACCCAAGCAGGATTGACAACCCACGAATTACCTGTAGACCGAAGACTAGCAGTTATGGTGGGTGTTGTGACATCTTTATCATAGGTATAAGAAGGACCACAAACCTGAGCAGACACAGCGTCCGTAGCCAAATCAATCTCCGCATTAGTCACAGTACCCCAGTAATCCCATGTAATCTCATACTCTTGTCCAGCAGACGCGATTTCACCGCCGGTCGGCTGTGTAACTTCAAACCGTGCCATGATCTTGAAACCAGCAGGTGATATGTATTCAATCTCCGGCAGCCCTAATCCTGGTACATTCCGGATCCGGACTTTAGCATTTGTCGACAGATTGGGCGGAACATCCCATGCAAAAATCCCGTTCATCCCATCATTTTCATGTGCGTATCCGCCTATCGCATTCTTAATCGGAAGCCAGCCAGAGCCTGCGTCGTAGTCAAGGTAGACATCGGCCATGCTACCGTTCCTCTGCCAGGTGATAGATTTAAAATGTCCCTGATCACTTCCTGAGACTCCCCATTTTTCACCGCCAACAGGAGATGTAAGCTTTAGGCCCGCCCGGACAGTAAAGAGCGAAGAATCATTGAAAGTATCCTGGTCCGCCTCATCCCGGACACGAATCCGCATCGTCGTTGTAATCTCATCTGGAACCTCCCAGCTTATACTGCCGCCGTCTCCTCCATCAGCAATGGGCGATCCCGCATCATTAATTTGCGTCCAGTCTCCGGTATCTCCTGTTGTTGAGTAAAGGACATTGACCTCAGCAACATTTCCTGCGGTGGTCCAACTGATCGTCGCATCGGGTACAGCGGCAGGATCACCAGGAAATGTAATTTCACCATTCTCTACAACCACCAGAGTACCCTGAGGACTACCTAGATTATCGGTTTGGGTAGGCACACCCACAGTAAAGCTACCAACAATCTTAAAGGCCGGTGAACGAACTTCCGGTGTTCCGCTATCTGTATCGACATCGGTGATCCGTATCATAGCTTGAGAAACCGCAGGTACACTGCCACCAATTGACCAAGTCTTGGTAAACGTTGTTCCAACAATTCCGGAGTCGATAGGCGGATCAACCCAGGTTCCTCCATTATCAAGAGAATATTCAATCTTGAGACTGGAAATCGTGCCGCCCATCAACCAGTCAATAACTTGATCGGTCCCTATACCCCAACGTTCTATCTGAGGATCATTATCCGGCTCATCTATGTAGATCTTTCCGGCAATCTTGATCGGTCCGAAAGTTTTTACAGCATCAATATCGCTCGAGTCTTGGATCCTCACATAAACGATCTTTGAAACCTGGTTCGGGACATCCCAGTTGAACGTACTTGTACAATTGAGAGATGGCGCTTGTGGTATACAGTTTGGAATATCATCAGCATCAACCTCTGTTTGTGTTTGCATGAAATTGAAAGGACCGCCAGGGCCTGCTACAGAATATTTCAGATCAATAGTTGGGATGGTTCCAAAAGCCGTCCAACTTAAGACTTCAGCGGGAACAGTAACTGGAGTTGTCGTTTCAACAAACAAAACCTGATCCGTAGCCGCCGGATTGATCCAAGTAAAACCACCTCGGATCGTAAATGTACAACTTTCGATAGTAACATTTGGATCATTGAGGTCAGTGACCCTGAGCTGCACATTGTTCAATCCTTTTTCGTCAGGAATTCTCCAAACAAATGTATCACCGGAAACGTTTGTCGCTTGTGTGCCAACGGGATTTCTAATAAAGTTTCCATCATAACCGCCTCCGTCAACCTGAAACTCAATTTTGACCGTTGAAATAGTCCCGTGCTTGGTGAATTGAATCTCATGGGTCTCATCAATCAACCAGACCTCACTAATAACCGGCACATCGCTATTAGCTTCAAGGAATTCCAGTTCAGGACGGATTTCAAAATTCGCATCCGACTTGTCTGAAACTGTACACGTATCTGAACCGATCGGAGAACAAGTTTGCGTGGCCGGCACATAGGCAGAATCCGGATCCACGATTCTTACCCTTACTTCCTCATCGTCTACAGGAGGAATTTTCCAGGCATAAGTCCCTCCGTCACTGCCAGCGGAAACTGTGATGATATCTACAACTTCGGTTTCATTGTTGAAACCATTTGTGGAATACTGAAGCAGGGCATTTGTAATTGCACCGTGAGTCTCCCATTGAATCGTCTCGGTTCGGTCGACCTCATAATAAGTACCCCCGTTTGGTGTCAGAACTTTGAAACGCCCCGCGATCTTCATTAATTCTGAATCGCCTGTAACATCACCATCATCATTATCTGTCGCGCGTACAGTGACCGTGTGGCTAATGACAACATCGGTTTTATCCAATTCCCATACAAAACTTTGCTGTTCACCATTGTTCCCGGCAGTTAGATCTGCCGCACTTGCATCGTCTGGCCCCAGAACATCATAAGTTTCTCCACCGGCAAAACCGTTCGTGGAATATTCGAGCTTAACAGTATCCATTGTACCGGTTGGCGTCCAAAGGATTTCGTAGGTATTATCGACTTGCCAGATATCGTTAAGCACCGGCGAGTCAATAGTAAGCTGGCCTTTAACCTCAATATCACCTGAAACAGCCGGTGTTGTTGGTTTTGAACCATCAAGAACCGCATTGATCGCGCGGACACTAATGTCAGGATCAATGAGATCGTCTACCGTCCAGGTATATGGAGAACTAGTCAAGTCATGCGCTCCAGTAATATCGACCCAACCATCTGTTGCGTTCACAAAATATTGTAGATTTACAGCAGGAATATCACCTATCGTAGTCCAACCAATTTCTTTGGTCTCACCCACATACCAAATACTATCTCCTCCTTGAGGTAAGGTCGGATTGAAATCTATTTGTCCTATAATATTGAAATGCTCAGGAGAAGTGGCGTAAACATTATCAGGATCGTCCTCATTAACGACCCGTATTTTAACCTGTGTGGAAATCAAATCCGGAATCGTCCAAACCCATCCGAAGTCCGGATCAATATCCGGATCACCTTCGTCAGCCGGTATGTTGGTAGGCGGCACTTGCTGACCGGCTGCCGGAATATCAGCAAATGCGCTGCCGTTTACCGAAAACTGCATTTTCACTGTATCCATATAACCGACGAGAGTCCAGGTGATCTTATGCGTTGAACCCACTAACCATTTTTCCGCGTTATCCGGATTAGCATTACCAACCGGCGACGTCACATCCAGACCTGCCCGTATCTCAAAGAGTTGCTCTGATTGATTGATGTTCGTCTGGTCACCATTGTCAAGGACCCTTACCCTCACAATTTTCGAAATAACACTTTGTGTCGTCGGAACATCCCAAAGGAATATGTTTGCACCAGACACAGTGTCATAAGGTTGCGTAGAGTTACTTTCTGCCTCTGTCCAATCCCCAGCGCCTACTCTATATTGTATAAGAGCCTGATCGCCGTCTTCCCAACCCGTTACATTCCATTTGATTTGATAATCCTGGGTTCCGGAAGCGATAATAATATTGGCATCCTCCGGCTGCGTAACATCTAAAACCGATTGGATCTTAAGATCAGCGGAATAGTCGCATGTCTCAGCATCATTGTAATCGGCAACCCTAATGATAACTTTTTGACCCAACGTTTCATTCGAAAGTGGATAAGGAACGCTGGCCCAGCTATCACTTCCGTTTCCGTCCCCTCTTGCCGTCGAGGCAATAACGGTTAATGGATAAGTGGGTTCGGCCGCCTCACCATACATTGTATATTTGATCTGAATCTTATCTTCCGGAGTAAAGGTTCCCGTCGTTGACCACTTGATCAAGTACTCTCCCCCAAATTTCAATGCCGTCTCATCCTGCGAATCAGTCGAATTTCTGACCTGAACATTGAAAACATCACCAACGATCTTAAATGAAGCCGCGGATTCGCCACTGACAAGATTCGCGTGGACATCAAAAACCTTCAAAGTCACATCATCACTAATAGAATCCGGAATATTGTCCCAAGCGATACCAGCGGTTCCATTGGCAACAG
This sequence comes from Candidatus Omnitrophota bacterium, assembly GCA_023136835.1. Taxonomy (GTDB): domain Bacteria; phylum Omnitrophota; class Gorgyraeia; order Zapsychrales; family Zapsychraceae; genus 2-02-FULL-52-10. The sequence goes on from JAGLQN010000280.1 coordinate 10,386, forward strand.
GAATATTCGTGGCGATCTGTTGACTTACCGGATAGCCGTCAGTGCCGCCATCCAGAGAATAGCGGATTTCTACCTGTGTGGTTTGAGTACCAGTAACTGCCCACTTAATAAGATTCGCGTTATCACTTTCAACAACCAGCCGTGTGCCACCTACAGGAGCCGTAACAGTAATTTTCGGACGTATCTTAAACGGCGAATCAGAATAGATTAAAGTTTCATTCGCGTTCGGATAATCGACATCAGCAAGACAGATATACGCCGTCTCAGTTCTTGCATTAGCCACGCCCGTCGTCCAATCATAGAAATTAGCCCCTTTAATATGGCCTCCGTGATTTGTTTCAAAGAAAGTACAATCTCCGGCCGGAGAGGTTTTATATCCTATCATTACATTCGTAACAGTACCGCTTGAATTCCAGTTGATCCTTCTAAATGTTTCACCAATAAGCCAAATATCCGAAGCGCTCTCAGGAGAAGTAACATCCAGTTTACCAAGAATCTTAAAATTATTACCTGACTCAGCTTCGACATCACTTTCTGTTTCTTGACCGCGTACACGGACTCTAACGAGAGATCCAATCCTATCCGGGATCGGCGCCCACGGCGTTGACCCGGTACATGTATTATCTCCGCCAGGCGTACAATTTGTTGCTCCTACAATGAAATCTGTTGGGTGAATATAGTCTCCTCCGCCAGCTGTTCCTCCATTTGTTGAAAAATGAACATCTAATGGTGAAAAGCTTCCTGTAGAGGTCCAATTGATGGTGCGATGTGTCTCACCCACATACCAAACAATATTGGTAGCTGTCGGTAGATCGACAACGAGGTTTCCTTTGATCCTAAAGTTGTAATCTGACTCATCCCATACATTCTCGTTATTCGAGTCCCGGACACGGATACGTACCCCCGTACCAATAGCATCAGGAACATCCCAACCAAATGTCGAGCCAGAACTAACGTTTTTAGTGGTAATTAAATTATCGCCCGGATACGTTCCACCGCTCTCAATACCGCCCGTTTCTGAATAGTGAACTTCAACAGCATCAATAGCGCCGGATGTGCTCCATTGGATCGTGTAAGTACCGTTTACCGGCAGAACAATCTGAGGATCTCCTGAGTGCAGAGTGCCTCCCGGTTTTAATAATTCAACTGTACCTTTAATCTCCAGGGAAACCGTTAATACTCTCTCGACAATCGGCGGGGTCGGATCGGTGGCCTTTAACCTAAGTTTCCCCACAAATCCTGCCGTCAAAGGTGTCGCCGGATCGATATACCATGGAAAACTGTATGGCCCCGCACCGCTGGTATCCACTGTCCCTAATTCATTGTTGTCATACTCCCCCGCGCTCCCGTCAGGTGAATACGCGACACTCACCTCCCTTATTTCTCCTATCTTATCAAACGTGATCGTTTTTGTCTGATTGACGCCCCATGATTGGTTGCTCGTCGGTGACGTGAACCATAGACCACCTTCGATCGTAAAGTAACTTTCGCTGTCTTTTAACAAGTTCAGAACGGGGTCTGTCGTATCTTCATTCAACGGATCCTGCTGCGTTACCCTGACCTTATGCTTCGTGCTTTTAAGATCATCATATGCCATTGCCGGTGGTGACCAATCATACTCTCCCGGATTTCCAGACACTATATCAATTGGTATCCATGTCGGTGAGACCTGGTCCCCGTCATTCGTATAATATAATCGCACGGCGGAAATGCCGGTCCCGTTAGGCGTATCCCAAGTGATCGTATAATCTCCATCCGTTAACATGACCCCTGTCCCTTTCTCCGGTGCTGTCACATCAAATGCCGCCATGACCTTAAAATCTGTCCCGATATCTTCAACCAAAGAATCCGTTTGTGCCGCTATACGTATTACTCCTTTATTTGTTACCGTAGTTGGCACTAACCACGTATAACTTCCGCCCGTTGCGGAAACCGTATCAATAGGGTCTCCCCATGAATACGCAGTACTATCAGGATCATAATAGATATTGATGTTCCACTCCGTAGTTCCTTTATAGTCCCAGGTAATATTTTGTGTCGTCTGCGCTATCCATACCTTTCCATCGACGGGTGCGGTTAACGTCAATCCTCCCCGGGTTTTAAACACTTCCCCGGCTGGCGTAACGCCAAACACAAGCAGGTCATCACTATCTGCAACTTTGATCTTCGCGTTCGTTGTGAACTTGATCGCATTCGATACCGACCAATTAATTCCCGCAATCCCATCTCCTACCGCCACGTTTCCCGTATCGTCAATGACACCGGCAAATGTCCCTGACTCATCATCATCGTAGTAAATCTTGACAAACGAGATCGTTGACCCCGTAACCGCCCATTTCACTACATTTGTATATAATGTCCCTGCCTGCAATCCGTCAATTCCATCAAGTGAATAATTCGTATCTGCCGTTACATCACCTATCGTGATCTGCGGGTGCAACTTAAACGGAGGAGCTGATACGGTCTTGACAATGTTTTCTCCATAATCCGTATAGGTAAGTTTTACTGTGGCACTGCTGCTCTTAACATTAGGAATAACCGACCACGTATAATTATTCGTTCCGTCAGGACTGTCCAAGGCCCCTGAACCCGGATCATCTAATAGATTGTATGAACCTCCATCTAAGTTATATTCGATCTTTACTTTTGGATTTGAATCATCCGTTTTCAGTCCGCTTGTCGTTGACCATGTAATGACACGGAACGTGTCACCGATAAACCATTTGCTTGCGCCGGTGGGTGAAACAATTGAATTGAATTTCGGACGCACACCAAATGGTGCATCTGAATCATCTGTTAACTCTGTGCCAACCGGAGGACTATTGACAACATGGTCATTACGGATCCTTATTTTGTACGCTTCTGAAACAGTGTTTGGAGCAAACCACGTTACCCCATATGTATTCACTCCATCCGACCCTGACGCAACACCGCTAGCAGCAATTGTTTGTATATCTGAAAAATCACCTTTAGGTGAATACTCTATCGTTAACGACCCAATACTTCCCGTTTTATTCCATCGGATTGGAATTGTATCGCCTATGTAATAAGCGGTCGTTACATTCGGCGCATCAACTGTCAATTTACCTTTGACAGTAATCGTTGCCGTTGTTTCCTTTGAAACGTTTGTATTGTAATGATCTTCAACTTTGAGTAAGACATTATTGGAAATGATATCAATGACCGGATTCCATTGCCATTCTCTAACACCGCTACCGGCATCAGATCCGGCTATACCTCCCGATGTGGCCGGAATAACCGTCCATGAGTCGGTACCTTTCTTATAGTGAATTTTAAATAATGTTATGTCACCACTAGGTGTCCATTGGATTGTTATAGGGTCACCGACAACCATTGTTGTCACATCGTCTTTTAATTTGACATTGGTAATAGAACCTTTCAGTTGGAATCCATTTTCCTGTATTCCCTCAACAGACTCTGTCGCCTGCGCTGCCGGAGCTACTACGGCAATCCTGATCTTACCTGCCTTAGCAACAGTTAATGTTTCATCAATAGGAATTTGCCAATTCCATGAGTATTCGCCTCCACTTTCAGGCAAACTTGATATTGTAACCGCTGTCCCGCCGTTTAAAGCTGTTCCCCAAGGCGCCGCACCTGTCGCCGAATAGAAGAAATCCACTGTCTGCAGAGCGCCTTTCATAGTGAACTTGATCGTCTCTGTTGTATTGACTAACCATTCACTATTGTTATCCGGTTTCGTGACCGTGATCGCGCCCAATATATTGAAAACATTTGTTGAAAATACTTCCGTTTCGTTTTCGTGGCCAGCCGGATCCTGCTGCGTGATCTTGATCCTGTTTGTATTTTGCAGATCATTCACTGCCCCAGGCACTGTCCATGAATATTGACCTCCCGAGAATCCTTTTACAACACCCGGTTCAACTTCTACCCATCCACTACCGGAGCCATTATCATGATAAACCCCAACATCATTGACACCAAGAATACCATTGGTCTGCCATTTAACAAGATATGTTTCCTCCGCATAAGCATCCTCATCCCCATCAGGGTCAATTGTTCCAAACGTCGCTGCAATATTAAATCCTGTCGTTCCTATACTTACTGTATCCGTTTCATTACTCGCATCGGTAATCTTGATCATCGCACCATTGCGTACCGTACCATCCGGAATCCAGTCATAGGTGATATTCGTTCCCGTATCTCCCGATTGTGCTTTTGATCCTGGCTGCTTTACAAAATCAAATGTGCCGCCAACACCATCGGCATCATAATAAACGTTTACCGAAGCGATTGTACCGCTGAAATCCCATGTAACTTGATTGGTTACCTTTGAAAACCACACGACACCATCGATCGGAGCCTTTAACGTCAACCCACCGACGATCTTAAAGCCATCGGATATTTTCTCCACATTTGTATTCCCAATCGCCTGAACACGGAGCGTGACATTGCCGTTGATATCCGATAAATTATCCCAATCAATTCCCGCGGCACCATCTTCAACAGGAACACCGCCGCCGGATGTAATATCGACCCAACCGCCACCAAGATTGTAGTTATACGCCACATGCACATTGCCGACCTTTGCCGCGCTTCCCGTGTGCGACCATTGGATCAAATTATTATCTGAAAACGCATCCATTCGTGTGTCTTCCGTAATATTTTCAAATTTGATTGCAGGACGAATGGCAAATGTCTGCGTCGATACATACTTCTCATCAAGCGGATAGTCATCATACGTGATCTGGATCTGTAGCGTTTCGTCATTCTCATCAGAAATTAACGGCCATGTATAGCTATTTGAACTGCTGTTGAGACTTGCAACACCTGTTGATCCCGGATCAGCCAACAGCGTCCAGCTTCCCGTCTGGCCGTACCAGATGCTTACCTCGGGATCAGAGGCATCTGTTTTCTGTCCCGTCGATGCTGTCCAGTTTATCGTCTTGGTAGTCTCGCCTACATACCAAACGCTGCTGCTATTAGATGCCGGTGAGGAAATTGAAATGATCTTCGGACGAATCTGGAACGCCGCATTAGAGTCATCTTCCAACGAGATCGCCGCCGGTAAAGTCTCGGTCTTGATCCTAACGATATAACCATCTGACACCGCCAGGCTCGCATCAACCGTCCACGTACTGCCGAATATGTTTTCACCATCAACCCCCGGATCGACCAATGTCGCAAGACTCGTCTCTTCTCCCGCAAACGCCCCTGTCGGAGAATACTCGATCTCTAAGGTCGTCCCTAACGTACCTGTCTTGTTCCACTTGACCAGAATCGTATCTCCGATATAGTAAACATGCCCCGCATTGGGTTCAGCCACTGTCAACTGACCTTTGATCGCTTTAGCCCCAGACTCTCCCTTAACATTAGCGTTAGAGGCCTTCTCTACCCTAAACAGCACACTATCTGATATATGATCATCGACCGTCAGCCATGTCCATTCTTTTGCCCCGCCGCCGCCGTCAACTAGAGACCCAGCAACACCGACCCCGGCATTAAATGTCTCCGGAATTCTGACCCATGAGTTAGTGCCCTTCTTGGTATATATTTCAACGTTTCCTACAGCTCCGCCCGGCATCCATTGGATCGTTGCCGCTTCATCGACAACAAGCGTCGAAGCTGTTGTTGTCACAGCCGTGATCGCCCCTCTCATCTCAAAGAGTCCGGATTCTCCTTGCGCCGCACTCTGATCAGGGGGATCTGTTGGGACAATTAGGATCGTAGCCACCTGGCCTGCCGAAAGAACCGCATCAATCGGTATTGCCCAATTCCAATGATATGTTCCCGCCGGATCTTGCGTTAAAGTCGTTATATCGACCGGTGTCCCTCCGTTTAACGCGTCTCCCCAAGGCGCGTCACCTGTCGCCGAATAGAAGTAGTTTACTTTCCGGATTTCACCTTTCTTGGTGAACTTGATCGTCTCCGTAGTGTTCACTGACCAATAATTCGTAGCGCCAGGAGGGTCTTCAACTGTTATTGTCGCTAATATGGAGAAGGTATCTTCTGATGTGACATCAATCGGTGCCCCTTCATTGTACGGAACTTTCTGGATAAGCTTAATTTTGTTGGTATTGCTTAAATCATTATAGTCCCCGGGTACCGCCCAACCATATTTTCCTGCTGTGTATGATTTAAACACCCCGGGTTCTACTTCCTCCCATCCGTCCAAGCCATTGTTATACCAAACCCCGACATCAGGATTCCCAAGTACCCCCGTAACCCCACTGGTCTCCCATGTGATATCAGAGGATATTTCTGAATATAAGGTCTCACTGCCATTAGGGCTCCAGGTCCCAAAGGTTATTCCGACCTTAACATCTCCAATGCTTTCAACGGTGCGATCACCGGTCGATTCAATAAGAATGGCGCCTGTATTGGTTGCCAATTTTGGTACAGAAGCAGCATCCCCAGATCCCCCTGCCCATAGTTTACTTCCGCTGCCATCGGCACCAGGATCCACACCAGAAAATATCTTTGTTGTTCCATCCCATGTGCGGCCATCAGTAATGTCATCATCATAATAGATATCAATGGTACTCATATTATCGCCGTAATAGTCCCATGTAATGGACTGCACGGTGGAACCTGCCAGCCACGTTATTGGACTTACCGGTGCTGTCAATGTCAATCCGCCGCGTATCTTAAAGTTAACAGTTTCTCCTTTGACATCAGGGAAGTTCGTGGTATCGGTATCTCTGACCCTGATCTGAAAATCATCCCTGAAAGTTATACCTGCCGGAACCGTCCAGTCTATACCTGGATTCCCGGCACTAATATCAACATTCCCCGTAACATCAATGACTCCCGTGAAGTCCGCGCCACCGGGTCCGTCATCATCATAATAGATCTTAACTTTTGATAGCTTAGTGCCCGTATAGCTCCACTTGATGATATTAGTGTAGAGAGTCCCTGCTTGCAGGCCATTATCATAACCTTCGCTTGTCAGTGTTTTCAGATCCGTTACTATGATTCTCGGGCGAATGCTAAATGCGGCTGAATCATTTTCTACTATTGGTCCGGTATAATCCAGATACGTTATCTTTACCGTCACGCTCTCATGCTTTACATCATCAACCGGATTCCACGGATAAATATTCGTCCCGTTTGTACTGTCAATGCTTCCGACAATAGGCAACGGCCCTGTCGCTCCTTTAAAATATTCGATCTTCACCTGCGGAGTGTTTGTATCGGTCTTAGGCGCGCTTGTCGCTTCCCATTGGATCGTCCCTGTCTCATTGTAATACCATATCTTCTGAAATTCCGGATAAGTCACTTCGTCTATTGTCGGACGTACAGAAAAAGCTGTTGACGTGATATCTTCTAATTCCGCGCCGGCCGGCGCTGTTGTCGTCGCTAGACGGACTTTATACGCCGCTGTCGACCCTGACACCACTGTA
>JAGLQN010000281.1 GCA_023136835.1 Candidatus Omnitrophota bacterium
GGCTCTGGGAATCGCTGGATACGACCATTATTCTCGTGACGCATGACGTTCAAGAGGCTGTCGCGCTTGCCGACCGGATCGTCGTGCTCACCGCACGGCCCGCCAGGGTGGAAAGTGTGAGCGACAATCCATTGCCGCGTCCCCGCGACCTGGACGCGCTTTATGGGCAAACAGAATTTCACGAAATTGTGCGCGAACTCTGGCTGCATTTAACGGAGGAACACGATGAAGCGGCGCTTTAGCTGGACAGTGTTCCTCGTGCAAACCGGCCTTGTCGCCCTCTTTTTGGCGGGATGGGAGATCGCTGCTCGCACCAAGACGCTTGATCCATTTTACGTCAGCTCTCCCGCGCGCATCGCCAGACACGTCGGCGTCTGGCTTGACGAGGGGATTCTCTTCAAGCACTTGTGGATCACGCTGTCCGAAGCTGCCGTCGGCCTTATCGCAGGGATGTTGCTGGGACTGGCATTTGGATTTCTCTTCGCCGCCAGCCGCAAGATCGACGCCGTGCTTCAGCCCTTCATCGGCGTAATGAACGCCTTGCCCCGCATCGCCTTCGCCCCGCTCATTATCCTGTGGTTTGGGTTTGGTTTCCTCTCCAAGGTCGTCATCGTCGTGTCCCTCGTTTTTTTCGTTGTTTTCTTCAATACCTATCAGGGATTCAAAGATGTCAACCCCGTGCTGCTCAAGAACGCCCGCGTCTTGGGCGCCAGCCCATACCACGTCATCCGCCACATCTATCTGCCCGCGACAATGACCTGGATATTTGCCAGCCTGCGTCTCAGCGTCGGCTACGCCGTCATCGCCGCCATCATCGGCGAGTATATCGGCGCCAGCGCTGGAATAGGATTTCTCATCGATAACGCCCAAGCCATGTTCGACTCCACCGGTGTCATGGCCGGGTTGGCTGTTCTCACAGCAACGGTTGCAGTTATCGACTATGCAGTTCGGAGTATTGAATGTCATTTCGCGAAGTGGAAACTTCACCCAAATAGTATAGGAGGAAAGTCATGAAAAAACGAATGATGTGCTATCTGTTTACATTAGCATTTGTACTCTTATTATTTTCAAATGTACAATCTAAACCAGAAGATCTCCAATCTGTTAAAATAGCTAGCGCTGCGCACATAGTCAACTTTTTACCCCTTGATGTAGCTGTTGCCAAGGGATTCTTTGAAGATGAAGGTTTAAAACCTGAGATAATATATCTTCGAGGAGGTACATTATGTGCGCAAGCTTTGATTTCGAAACAAGTAGATTTTAGCATTAACAGCATTGCGCATGCCTTGAAAGCTGCTGCAAAGGGAAATGAAAATCTTCGCATGATCTGCCTGTTTAACGAAACGCCAGGTGCCTTGATTGTTGTCGATTCTCAATACAAGGATAAAGTAAAAACAGTTGCCGACTTGAAAGGGATGCGACTTGGCGTAACCTCTCATGGCTCTATTAGCCACATGATTCTAGCTTTTCTTCTGACCAAGAGTAATGTCAGTTTAGATGATGTCGAAATTATTAAAACTGGAACTTCGACATTTCCAGCCGCACTTAAGAACGGAAATGTTGCCGCCGGCATAACAGGAGAGCCCCTTGCTTCAATGATGGTTGAACAGGGCGATGCATTTGTCCTGAAAAGACTTATATCTGCTCAGGAAACAGAAGATACCTTTGGTGGGCCCTATAGCCTGCTCGGGTTAGTCACGCGGCAAGGCCTTATTGACTCTGATCGCGAACTCGTCCAGAAGGTCGTCAAAGTGCATTTGCGTGCAATGCAATGGATCAATGAGCACTCCGCCGAAGAAATCACAGAGGCTCTGCCATCTGATTTTGTTGGATCGGACCCTGGGACCTACGTCAAGACATTGAAATTGATGAAGGCTTTCTTAAGCGTCGATGGTTCCCTGAGTCGGCAAGGCGCGGAAAATGTCTTGTCGTCGATGAGAATATCGGGCGTTTTTGACTCTACGGCGTCCTTTGATGTTGGGGATTTCCTAAATGAGTCTTTCTTGAACCCAGCCTCTGCCGCTCAGCCCGCGCCAGAGCCAACCCAGCCTAACGAAATGGTCACGGAAGAGCCATCCAAACTATGGGTGTATCTTTCTGTATCACTCACTTTAGGGCTCCTCGTATCTCTGATTATGCTGAGAAGGAGATCAAAGTGACAGAAACCAATCCCAAAGAAGTTCAAAAAATCCCGCCGCTGGAACAATTACCAAAGGAATACATAGAAGCACGCAGAAAACTTGCTGATTATCTTCAGGGCGACAATCCCCGCTTGACTAAAAAAGAGAAGAAAAACCAGACCTCTGAAAAACAAGTACATTTGAAGATAGTAAAATATGAAGAGAAGCTATCAAAGGTGCTTCATAAAATACTTTTATTGATATCGAAGGTCTTAGCAGAAAGGCATGCAAAAAAGCATGGTGTAAAAGCGACAATAGCAGCGATTCAATTCAATTCTGTGCATAGAGACCTTGGATGCCGTGTCGGTATTCCATGGCACGTTGGCTATGATTCCGGCAACGACCAGTTGTGGGAAAATCAACAAATCCGGTGGACAAAGGAATACATTGCAAAGATCCATGCGAAAAGAAGTGCGAGAGGCAAGAGAGAGGTGCTATTTCTGCAACCCGATAAGCCGGACCATTTGCTGACAGAGATTTTGTGGCGTTTCAGAAGCAACTGGATAGGGGTTCTGCGTGATAGGGCAAAAGCAAAATCCCTGCAAAATCAAGATAAAACAAAAACAGTATGTCTGTTCGGGAACAATAGTAAGGGAAAAGATGACTTTGCCGTAGAATTTAAGAAGGAACTTCAGGCCTGGCGAAAAAGAGATAAGGAAGATGCTGCGGTTGACATAGCTGAGGGCTATGGGGAGAACGATCTCAAGCGCTTAACAGACCGAGCACTCGAATGGCTTTTTGATAATAAACTTTCCCCCAAAGTAGATAACATTTTTTACCTGTCCGATATCATGGAATCAGAACAGATTGCTGGTGTTGCGATGGTGTTGGATATCGATGTTGTGACAGATCTCACCAAGGTTAGAAAGTTCATAGAAGACACTCAATTACTGCTCAATCAATACGTATATGGTCTCATTCTTGATGCCGAAAAGACCTATTCAATAGATGATACGGACGTTCCATATCGCGATGCATATTTTCAAAAGGTGAAGGGTGAATACCAGATGCTTGATGACCTAAGGCATTTCTTCACCCTTAATAATGATGAGCTACCTAAATTGGACAGTGAATCGGACTTGAGTAAAACATTTAGAGATATGCAAGTTGCTAAGATGCGGCTAATTAAAGATCTCTTCAAAAAGTTACGAACACATTTCGCATTGATCGAAGGCTCAAGAGGCGCTTTCATACGCGGATACAAGAACCATGCATATGAAGTCGCGAGTACTGTTGCGGGTGTGATGGATATCCTATTCCAATTCGGCGATTATCCGAAACCGAAGGACGACAAAAAACGACCAAGCATTGAGAAAATTGTAAGGACATCTGATAGAAGCCTCAAGGGGCTAGATGATAAGCTTAAAGAGGAAATGGAATCGGATAAATGCAAGATTCCCTTTCTGTTTCGGCAGCTCTTCAAGGGGTTAAGCAAAGAAGATCAGCTTTTTTTGATCCCACAATACAGAGAACATTTTATTCATAGCTTCTATGTCTTTGTGTTAGGAATAGTTCTCATGTTCAAAGCGCCTCAGTCCATAATTCCCCCGAGCATCAACCTTAAAAGGGACCTCAGCGAGGATGAACTTCGAGAAGACTTGAAAATATGGTTTCTTGTTTCAATGTGGCATGATATTGCCTACATGGTTGAAAAGGGGAACAAGGTTCTTGAACAACACATCACTTCATTCCTGCAGCCCAACGAGCGCAAAAAGGGTCTTCTTCCATGGCACCCAAGTTTGGGAAATCTAATGCAGGTAAGTAGCTTATTGCAGGAAATCGAAGAACTGTCTGATGGTGCAATCACTATGTGTGATTCTTTAGCGGCACATTCTAACTTGCGCAAAATATTTAAAAATAAACAAATAGCGAATAAGAAGCTGGCTCTCCACATTATTGTTGCGATAGCGTTTGAGCGTTATGACCATGGAATTTGGTCAGCCCTGATGCTCAACCATGGGTGGTGTGATAAGATGAATGCGCTGTTTAATAAAAGAGGTAATAAAAAAGAGACACTAAAAACCATAGAGATACGAAATAAGGTAGCTAAAGCGATTATTCCTCATCATATAGCCGATTGGGATATCTATAAAATACTCAAAGATTACAAATATGTTAATAAATGTTTTGCCAGTGGATGTAAAGGCGGGGGCACTTTGAACTATCTACTAAATGATGAAAAAGGTAAGGGAGAGGACTGCGGCAAAAAGAGGAAACCCTGTAATACTCTCCTATCGTCTATTTCAAGTGAAGACAATCCTTTCGGTTACTTATTAGGAATTTGTGATATGATCAGCACAGCTGGCAGGGAAGCCCCGGAGCTTTCCAAAGACGCTTCTGATCTCGGCATACAATATGGCAAAATTGCTAACTGTGCTGGAGATCAATCGGGCAGTTTGAAAATAGAAATTGATTATACGAAGAATGAAGACACGGATAAGACAGTTACCAAGTACTTTAAGAAACCAGCCCTGTACTTGGGATTGGAATGGCCGAAGCTGCATACATCTGAGAAAGACTCACTGCTTCTTAAAATAAGAAAACAGGAACTATACCTTTTCAACCCTTGGTTAAAAGTTAAAAAAACCAAGGTTAGCTAAAAAAATGGTTACTTCAACAATGAATATCCTCTTAGTGCAACATAACGGAGTTTTAGGAGGTGTCAACTCAAATACAAGGTCTGGAGCCTTTGAACCGTTGGCCTTGGAGTATTTGGCTTCGTCCGCGGAATTACTCGGACATAATGTGAGAGTGGAGCTAATAGGGTCAGATATTGATGAATTCCGTGACCTCCTCAGCTGTATGAAACCAGATGTAGTCGGATTTAGTGTCTATAGCTATGCAATGGAGGATAGTGTCGCACTATCCCAGATAGTAAAGAAAGAATATGGTAACCACTGGAAGCGCCCCATCACAATTTTTGGAGGAGCGCACCCAACGACCTGTCCAGAGGAGATTGTTTGTCACGAATCAGTTGACTTCGTGGTTATCGGTGAAGGAGAGGAAACATTCTGTTGTCTCTTGGAGGCAATAGAAAACAATCGGAACTACAACGATGTAGAAGGTATCGCGTTTGTCCAGAAAGGCAAATGCATTATTACCCCGCGACGCAAAAGGATAGAGAACCCCGATTTCTTGCCGTATCCCAAGCGTGAAGAGAGGCATCTGTCCCAATCAAAACAATACAAGATTGTTTATCCGCCGCCGAGTCAGCAAAGATCCGTTGCTTCGGTTCTGTATTCCAGAGGGTGCCCTTTTTCTTGTTCATTCTGTGCGTCTGAGTCGATCTGGAGCAAACGCGTTTTCTGGAGAGATCCTGAAGAAGTATGCAACGAGTTGGAGGAGCTGATTCGCCTTCATGGGACGAACCTTGTGTTCTTCTCAGATCTTACTTTCAACGCTAACAAGAGCAAGGTTCTGGAATTTTGTCGAGTGCTGGCGTCGAGAGATTTACCACTCCACTGGTGGGGTATGTTTAGGTTGGATTTAGTTGACGAAGAGATGTTGGACTCGTTAGTTGAGGCAAAGTGCATGAAGTTGAGTTTTGGCATAGAGTCTCCTATTGAGTCTCGCGCCAAGAGGATCAAAGATCACTATGATCCTAATGAGGTGAGGCAAAGAGAAATCCTTGGATACGCCAATGAACTAGGCCTTGTTCTCAGAGCATTTCTTATTATCGGCTTTCCTGACGACACGGAGGAAAGCATCCTAACATATTCACAACACATGCATGATCTTGGAGTTGATGAAATTCGTCTTGGTTTTGCCACGCCTTTCCCAGGAACACGCTTTTTTGAAGAGGCAAAGCAATCAGGGCTCCTTCCAGATAAGATAGATTGGAGTGCCATGACAACAGAAGCACCCTATTTGAACCACCCAATTCTTTCAAAGCAACAATTACTTAAACTACAAAAAGAGATCATTCTCCAATTCTATATGTCCAGAAGATATTTGGAACACGTTGTTGATAAAACTACTCGTTTCCCAAAGCTGAAGCAGCCGTGGGTGGAGTATCTTGAGTTTTTAAGTAGCAATGGAGTATTTCGTGACAGGGAGACGGACTATACTGTCCTAA
>JAGLQN010000282.1 GCA_023136835.1 Candidatus Omnitrophota bacterium
TTCCTTCCTTTAGCGTCCATTCTTATCGTACTTCTTAATTTCTCCAAAAAAGATCCTGAGAATTCAGTTACGCAGAAATAGCGCCCTTTCTGGCATGGATGTACAAGGAACCGGCAATTTCTTTGAGGAGAAATATACGCTCAAGACAAGAACCTAACGTATTTATCAGAGGAATGAAAATCCGCGGGGTCAAAGGACGAAGAAAATCGAAGGGAATAATTTCTATATCTTCAAATGCGCGTTTAAGAAAAGTTTTCTTTAAAGACGATCTTAAAAAAGCTGTTTCATCGGGGGAATCTTTAGCCGATCTTTTAAGAACAGGAATATTTTTTGAAGAAGAATCTGGGGGTTTGCCATATTAGGCTCCGTAAAGAAAACACTACCACCCGGTTTTAGCACCCGATTAAATTCTTTCAGAGCCTGCCGCGCATCAAGATGGCGCAACACAGAACTGCCAACAACTGTATCAAATGTATTATCGGAGAGATTGAGATCGTAGGCATTCTCTATCTTAAAAGTGACATTGGCCGCTTTTATATCTTTTTGGGCAACTTGCAAAAGATCTGGGGAAATATCAATTGCTGTAACATGAGCATTTGTTTTTGCGATCTCTTTGGTAAAATACCCGACTCCGCACCCGATCTCTAGCACGTTCATGTCAGACGTAATATGCGAAGTAAGCATTTTCAGACGACGTTTCCACCGAAGTCGCCCCGCGGGAGTTTCCCAATACCAAAGCTTTCCCGGCCAGGCTTCTCTTAAAAGCGTTCCATGGGCAATCTCATGTGCTATGCGTTCTTCAATCATAATTCCATAAAGCGTGTTTGTTAACTTTAGACCAATAATAAAAGTTATTACCAAACACGATACTTTATTTCCTAAACACCTCGGGAACGAAAAAAGACAAGTTCTTTAAACCCTAAGAAACAAGCCCTTAATAAGTGCAGGCCATGACGGAAAGATTTCATCTTCGATTCGCCTGATTTGCGGGACATATAATGCACGGGAACCTCCATGATCCTGCTTCCCCTTTTAGCCGCGCTAAACAGAAGATCAAAGTCACCCCATTTATCCAATCCCCATTGTATCCGCTTAAAATCTGATTTATAAAGCGCTTTCGTCCCGCATAATGTATCGGTAAGATTCTGTTGCGTAATAAATGACATGATGAACCCGAAGATCTTATTGCCGAAAAGATTTAAAATGCGCATCGATTGATTCTCCATCGGATAAACCATTCGTGTCCCGTTGACAAATTGACACATGCCTTTGTTTAACGGGTGAAAGAATCTCGGCAATTCTTCCGGAAGGGTCGATATATCAGCATCCAATATCATAAGGATTTCCTGCGAGGCATCTTCAAAGCCTTTTTTGACGGCATATCCTTTCCCGCGATTAGGGCTATAATCGATCAGTTTAAGATTTTTAATTTCTCCTTGAAGCTCTTTTACTTTTTGGGCCGTGTGATCCGTGCTGCCGTCGTTGACCACAATAATTTCCGTTTCCCTTCCCATCTTTGGGATCCGGCGAACAGCATCCTCAATATTGTCCTGCTCATTATGGCAGGGAATAACAACTGAACACCCCATGCCAAGATCGGTTTCATTCTTCACCGACGGTTGAATTAACATGTACTGCATAGAAGATAATTTCTTGAGCCCCCAGGTTCTCGTGCCAAGTGCATTGACAAGGAATGATAAAAAAGGAATTTTCTTTGGAAATAACAGCATGTAACCGCTATAACTGACGGAGAAATCCATCAATTCTAATATTTTCGCCAAGTTTCCCTTTTCAACGAAATTGTGAGGACCTTCAGGCATTTTCGCCCCTATCTTTTCCATAAACATCAAAATAGGATCCCACCAGGGATTGATGGTCGTTAAAATTATCCGCGTTGTTGGTTTACAGAAACGATAAAGGACCTCAAAGACATCCATGATATCATAGACATGATCCGCGACATCAACCAGGATGATAAAGTCAAACTTCTCGTCGATCTGTAAGTCCTCAATAGGAGAATGAATAAAAGTATGCTGGGGGAATTTTTGTTTGGCCAATTCCACCATTTTCGCGCTGATATCAATTCCGACACCCCGGACTGGCTGCACTATATCAAGTATCTCCCCAGTACCGCATCCAACCTCAAGGACGCTGCTTTCAGGCGGAATGATGCGAGATACAAAAGTCTTTATCGTGTCATAATAATAGGAATTTTTTTCCTTCCAATAATCATAATTCGAGGCAATTTCATCAAAATGATTCTCAACGGATTCTTTTCCCATTATAGGCGACATAAAGTTCTCCTTCTTTATCGGCGACTGCGTAATTTTACCAACAATCTTAATATTTCTATATAGAGCCAGACAAGCGTAACAACCAGGCCGAAAGCGGCATACCATTCCATGTATTTCGGGATGCCCATAGTAGCCCCCTTCTCAATAAAATCAAAATCCAGAACAAGGTTTAGCGCCGCAATGGTGACAACAAAAAGGCTGAACGCAATTCCCAAGGGACCGCTGCTATGGATCATCGGGATCGATGCCCCAAAAAAGCCCATGATAATACTAACAAAATAAATTAAACAAATCGCGCCCGTAGCCGCAACAATGCCCAATTTAAAATTTTCCGTTGGCTTGATCAACCCCGACTTGTAGGCCGTCAAAAGGCAAAACAAAGTTCCAAAAGTCAATGCGACAGCCTGTATAACGATCCCCGGATATTGAACTTCAAAAATCGCAGAAATCCCTCCGATAAAAAGGCCTTCGCAAAGCGCATAAACCGGTGATGTTATCGGAGCCCATTCTTTTTTAAAGATCGTCACAAAGCCTGCGATCATTCCTCCAAAAATACCAACCATCATTAGAGGCCCAACAGCGGGCGGAACGGATCTTCTCGCCCCCTCTAATCCTTCAAATACCGGAGCCGCTGGTTCCATAATTTTTCCCCAGACCCAAGCGGCCGATAGAATGAGCAGCCCCAACAAAACAAATGTCTTATTGATGGTTCCCTGTAATGTCATTGTCTCCCCCGTGCCAAAACTGCGGGCCTGGTCAAACACTGATGAATTTAATGCCGGATTTGCTGTGCGCATCATTTTTCGTCCCTCCTAAAGATATTAGACGCAAGACACATGACACAAGTCACAGGTATATTTTTTCTTGTGTCGTGTGTCCGGTGTCCTGTGTCATTATCATATAACTCCTGCCCAACGGACGGCAATCTGCATAACAATGTTCGCGTATAGTCCCGCGATCACATCATCCATCATGATCCCCGTTCCTCCCTTAATCTGCTCAAACTTATTGGCCGGATAAATCTTAAACATATCAAAAGCACGGAAAAGGAAAAAAGCCGTAATCACAACCGGAATCGTTAACGGTAACAGAAAAAAAGTAACCATGATTCCCGCCACTTCATCAATAACAACGCACCCGGGGTCTTTCCGGCCGAGGACATCCTCCATCTTCCCGGAAACCTTAAATCCAAGAACTGTTATGATAACAGAAACAACTATGTAGAGAAAAATATAAGGTGAAAGAATTACGGCCATGAGTACGGCAACAGCGCTCGCCGCTGTCCCGGGCGCCCCGGGGATATCCCCGACATAAAACCAAGTTGACAGCATTCTTACCAGTTTATCTGACACAAGAAAACTCCTTATTTAGTTTCCGTATTTTCACATATCCGAAAAGAATTTTCCAACAGTCAGGAAAGTTTAATGCTTTCCTGTACTATTGAATATTTCCTTACGGTTATTCCATATGAACGACAATCCTGACGATAAAGTTATCAAAACAACCCCCACCATAAAAACAGTAATTCCACTAATCGCGATAGACATGAAATTCGCATACCACTGGGTATTAATGTTGAATTGCGCCGCTATGATGAATATTATTATTAAATAGACCGCGATAATTTGCAATACTGTTTTCACTTTTCCAGCCTTCTCCGCAGCCAGGGTCGCCTTCCCGCGTATGGCCAACAAACGTAACCCCGTCACAATCATCTCCCGCGCAAAAATAATGATAAACATCCAGCCGGCAATAATACGCATCGTACTAAAAATAAAAAAAGCCGATAGCATTAAGAACTTATCGGCGATCGGATCCATGATCTTCCCAAACTGGGTGATAATATTGTACTTTCGCGCATAATATCCATCCAAAAAGTCTGTCAATGACGCTAGAATAAAGACGCCCAGCGCCATGATTTTAAAAGCTAATCCATCTTGATAAAGAAAGAAAATAAAAAAAAAGGTGAGAAAAACCCTAAGAAGCGTCAATAGATTCGGTAAATTCATATCACTTCTCCAACAAGATCATATTCATAAGAGTCTGTAATCTTGGCCATAACAAAATCACCGGGCGCTAACTCTTTCTTTGAATGAACATAAACAATACCATCCACTTCAGGGGCATCATATTCACTGCGCCCCAGATAAATGAGCCTCGGGGGATTTTCTCCAATCGGGGGCTCACCCTGAGTGAGCCCGGAGGGCAAATCGAAGGGCCTCATCAATTCGCCTTCTTGCCGCTCATCAATAATGGCCTTCAGCGTTTGCCCAACACATTGACCCTGAATATCCTTTGAAATATCTTGCTGGACTGTCATTAGAGCGTTGCACCGCTCTTTTTTTACCGATTCAGGTATTTGACCCGGCATATCATAAGCCGGTGTCCCTTCTTCACGCGAATAAACGAATACTCCCACCTTTTCAAAACACGTTTCCTTGACAAACTCAACAAGCTCCTCAAAGTCTTCCTGGCTTTCTCCCGGCATTCCGACGATAAATGCTGTCCGCAAACTTACCTTCGGAATCCTGTTTCTGATCTTTTTTATCAGATCAACCGTCTGCTCTCTCGTAATATTACGGTTCATCTCTTTAAGCAAATGGTCGCTGATATGCTGGAGTGGCATATCAATATACTTGCATATCTTTTCTTCACCGGCAATTGTTTCGATCAACTCATTGGTAATATGCGCCGGGAACGTGTACAATAAACGTATCCATTGAATGTTTTTTGTTATGGCAACAATCTTTTTAAGAAGTTTCGCTAAAGATTTTTCGCGGTCAATATCCATTCCATAAGCCGTAATATCCTGCCCAATAATGTGGATCTCTTTAATTCCTCGCGCATCAAGCGCCTTGACTTCTTCCAAAATAGATTCAATCGTCCTTGAGACGAACTTCCCCTTGATCTTAGGAATAATACAGAAGCTGCACTGGTTGTAACAACTTTCACAGATCTTCAGATAAGCAAAGTGATCAGGTGTCAAGAGCTCCTGATCAGGAACCGCATCCTTCTGTAATTGCTGAACCCCAACAATAGCGTCGATATCTTTAAATTCCTTCGCTAATTCATCGCCATAACGTTCCGCAAGGCATCCGGCGACAATCACTTTCTTAAGTTTTCCTTGTCTTTTAAGCTCAAGCAGGTCGATAATAGTATCGATAGATTCCTTTTTCGCTTCCTCAATAAAACCGCATGTATTAACAATAGCGACGTCGGATTCTTCGACACGGACAATATGATGCCCGTTACGTTTTAAATGTCCCAAAATAACCTGAGAATCAACTAGATTGCGGGCGCATCCAAGATTGACCACGCCGACATTTCTTCCTTCCAAATCTCTATCGTTATGAAAATTGTGGGAGTGGGGGGGGGTTGTATTCATTTTCAAGTCTTGGAATTGGATAAAGCGTCAATGGATAGGCAGAATAAACTAATTCTTGACCGATAAACCATTCTTCGTTATGACGACTTTTTTCGCGTTGCGGTCTTTTCGTCCCAGCGTACCGATCATTTTACCGTTGAGTTCAAACTCCAACTGATTAATATTCTTCCCGGAAATCTCGATCTCATCATCAGCCATCCAGGTTTCGACATCACCGAGCCTCAACGTTGATTGAAACACAATCATCCCATCGGTTCTCACCCGCAACCAACTGTTTTGCTTGGCCCGCACGGTTAAGGCGATCTCTTTCTTTACAGCCAAGAC
>JAGLQN010000283.1 GCA_023136835.1 Candidatus Omnitrophota bacterium
CGCACTTCCTTTTGCTTCTTTTCAACGACTTTTTTCGTTTCTTTTTTTACAGTTTTTGTCTCTGCGATCTTTGTTCCTGCACTATCCTTCTTAGCAAACGGGCGTGTTCCAAGACTAATAAGGAACCCGATTGTTTTCAAAAAAAGGAATAATCCTAAAATAACACCAACAGCAATAACAATCTTTCGCTTTCTTTTGCGTGTGAAAAAATTTGTGATCCATGGCGGGATTTGAAACTCCTCTACTTCCTGATCAATATGCTGCGGCAGCTCTTCTTCCTTATAATCCTCGATCACTTGCGAGGCATCGATCCCCAGATAACCCGCATACATCTTCAAGAAACATCTATAATAGAAAGGTGAAAGCATGCGGATAGTATAACCTTCTTCAATAGCACGCAAAGCGTCTAAAGGAATCTTGGTGGCCTCATGCACAATATCCAGAGATAGGCCCTGGGCTTCCCGTTCCTGTTTGAGAATAACTCCAGCGCTTTCCTTTGGCTCCTGTTGAACTTCAACCACTTCTTCGATCGGAGAAGGCTGATCGATAGGCTCTTCGTCCAAATGATTTTTGGTTTCCTCACTATCCGGAGTTTCGCCTTGAGGTAGAATTTCTTCCATATTTTCGATAGGCTCATTCATCATCTTCACCTTGACTATTATCTAACAACCATTGTTCCCTATCAATAAGAATTTCCCGCGGCTTACTGCCGCAATAAGCGCCGACAATCCCGTTCTGCTCCATCATATCTATCAACCGTGCTGCTCGGGTATATCCCAGCCGCATCCGTCGTTGGATGATCGAAACGGACGCCTGATTCGTTTCAATAACAAGCTTTACCGCATCATCATAATATTCGTCGTATTGGTCAGAACCGCCCGGACCTCCGTTTTTTTGCTGGGCCGTAACACTTTCATCATAAGATGGGGCCTGCTGGTCTTTAATAAACCGAATGACTTTGTTGATCTCGTCATCTTTGACAAAACTGCATTGCCCTCTCGTTGGTTTTGCATCTCCGGGCTGAATGAAAAGCATATCCCCCTTGCCAAGTAAAGTCTCTGCCCCGTTCATATCTAAGACCGTCCGTGAATCAACTTTGGATGCCACTTTAAAAGAAATACGCGCCGGGAAATTTGCCTTGATTACGCCCGTAATAACATCAACCGACGGACGTTGTGTCGCGAGGATCATATGAATCCCGACAGCCCGTGATAATTGAGCGATACGCGTGATCGCGCTCTCGACAGTCTTTGCGGAAACCTGCATAAGATCAGCGAGCTCATCGATGATCAAGACGATATAAGGCATATTATACCCTTTAGCATTATAGTCCTTGATGCTGCGCACACCGGTTTTTGACAATTTCCGGTACCGGGATTCCATTTCGGCAACAATCCAAGCCAGAACCCCTGATGCTTTTTTTGTATCGGTCACAACCGGGCAAAGCAAATGTGGAATATCGTTATACTGAGCAAGCTCCACCATCTTGGGGTCAACCATCACGAATTTCACTTTATTGGGCGGCGCATTAAGCAGCATGGACATAATAATCCCGTTGACACAAACCGTTTTTCCGGAACCGGTTGTCCCGGCAATCAAAAGATGAGGCATCTCGGCTAAATCGGCGATCATCGGTTTGCCGGCAATATCCTTTCCAAGGGATAATGTCAATTGGGATAATGATGAACGGAATTGACTGGTTGAAAGCACATCCTTAAGATAAACAGTCGCCGAATCGATATTCGGCACCTCGATGCCGACCCTATTCTTTCCGGGGATCGGAGCAACAATACGAACGGCCGATGCTTTCATCGCCAAGGCGATATCATCAGATAATGTCGTGATTTTCTGGACCTTTACACCCGGCGCGGGTTCTAGTTCGTAACGCGTAATGGCCGGGCCTCTTTCAATATCAGCTACCCGGGCACTCACTCCAAATTCTAAAAGAGTTGCCTCAAGCAATTGAGCCTCATTGATCAGGCCATTTTGAATTTTATCAGTTGAGATTTGCGGCGAGTCCTGAAGTAAATCCAGCATCGGTAAATGATATTCCCCGACAATCTGCGGTTCTTCTTCCTCATCATCCGTTTCATCTTTTTCCGGAGTAGTCATGCGGATCCTAGGCTTCACATTTTTTTTCTTTCCGGCAGAAGATTCCTCTTCTTCCTCCTCGTCGTCTTCGACTTTCCTTGTTTTAGCCTTCAATGTTTCTTTGAGATTTGTCTTTGAAGATTCCCGAATATTAACTTTCGGTTTAGCACCAGCTGTTTCTCTATGCATTTGAATCTTCTCATAAAGAGCCGCGGCCATTTCTTGGATTTTTTCGGCAATTCCTAAAAACAAGGGTGAAACTAAGAATTCTCCGGTCAAAACAAGCGCCATCATGCCCAGCATAATTAAAATAACATAAGCCCCGATCGTTCCGATGTAATGGACAAGAAAATCTGCGGTCATTATACCGACGATCCCTGCCCTTTGGAAACGTATGACCGATTCCTGGGCTCCGGTCATGCTAAAGAGAGAGCTCAAGACGCAGAATAAGACTAGAAAGCTTACGAATTTCGCAACAGAAAATTGCAGTTCTCTTGAAGTAAACTTGTTCCAGCTCCAGAAAAACAAAAAGGCTACAAGCGCATAGGCGCTGTAGCCAAAAACAAAAAACAAGGAACCGGCAACATGGGCCCCCGTAATCCGAATGAGGTTTTTTGCCGGAACATTGGGATTTGAAGTATACCAGGGAAGGTCTTCAGGAACAAACGAAAGAAAGCTG
Organism: Candidatus Omnitrophota bacterium; assembly: GCA_023136835.1. Taxonomy (GTDB): domain Bacteria; phylum Omnitrophota; class Gorgyraeia; order Zapsychrales; family Zapsychraceae; genus 2-02-FULL-52-10. The sequence goes on from JAGLQN010000283.1 coordinate 2,771, forward strand.
ACAAGAAAAATTATGCCGAGCGCAAAAACGATAATAGCCTTAGTTTCATTGATATGTTCTTCTTTCATTGGCTTGCATGATGGAAACTAAGAAGCTGCTTCGGCTTGCTTCTTGCTCAGGTTAAGACGTTTCATCTTATCAATTTCGGTCAGTTTCACTTTGAACTGATCGCCAACTTTGCACACAGATTCCATGTCCTTGACATACTCATTCGAATATTCCGAGACATGGACTAAACCTTGTTTGCCGGGAAGAAACTCACAGAAAGCCCCAAAATTGGTAACTTTCATAACAACGGCATCATAGATCTTACCAACCTCGGGCTCTTCCATCATGCCTTCAATAAAATCAAATGCTTTTTGAGCAGATTCCTGATCAGCTGCAGCAATCAAGATTTTCCCCTCATCATCAATATCAATCGACGTTGCGCCCGTTGTTTCCATGATCTTTTTGATCATTTTGCCGCCTGGTCCAATAACCTCACCAATCTTAGACACCGGAACCTGTGTCGTCAAAATTCTCGGAGCAAATGAGGATGTTTCGGGTCTTGGTTCGGCAATAACAGCCGTCATGTTTTCAAGAATAGCTAATCGAGCTTCCTTAGCTTGTTCAATCCCTTGGCTCAAAATATCAACCGGAATTCCCTGGATCTTCAGATCAAGCTGTATAGCCGTTATACCATCCTTGGTTCCAGCTATTTTGAAGTCCATATCCCCAAAATGATCCTCAAGTCCCATAATGTCCGTCAACAGACAATATTTACCTTTTTCCCTGTCACTGATAAGACCGATCGAAATACCTGCTACCGGAGCAGAAATAGGAACGCCAGCCGTCATTAGACTAAGACATCCGGCACACACACTAGCCATACTGGAAGAACCGTTAGATTCCAGAATTTCTGAAACGATACGCACCGTGTAAGGAAAGTCTTCCTTCTGTGGCATAACAGCTTTCAGTGATTTAGCCGCTAAAGCCCCGTGACCAATCTCACGACGGCCGGGTCCACGCATCGGTCTCGTTTCACCAACACTGAACGACGGGAAATTATAATGCAGCATGAAGTTGTTATACGATAGGCCGTCAAGCGCCTCAACCATCTGCTCATCACGACGAGTACCAAGCGTGACAACTGATAAGCTCTGCGTCTGCCCGCGGGTAAATAGGCTTGCCCCATGTGTCCGTGGGAGGACATCAATTTCAGAAGTAAGCTGACGAAGATCTTTAAGCCCTCGTCCATCCGCGCGTTTTTCCTCTTCAAAAACACGGCGACGAACCTCTTCATACTCGATCTGGTCAAATATTATTTTGAGATCCCCGATCGAAACCTCTTTATCATCAACCTTACATTCTTCAAATGCGGAAAGATCGCCCGTTACTTCATCCAACAAGGCATTGAGCGCCTCTTCCCTCTGCTCTTTATCGCCGATCTTGTAGGCATCCGTCAGTCTTCCACCGACGATCCCAGCAATCTTGCCTCTGAGCTCCGGATGAGGATTGAATAATTCAGGCTCAGCCTTTGCTTTGCCGGCTTGTTTTTGAAATGCGTTCTGTATTTCGCGAATCGGCTGTAATTGTTCGGCTGCATAACTAAGGGCCTCGACGACTTTAGCCTCAGGAACCTCTTTTGACTCACCTTCGATCATAACGATCCCGTCCTTATGCCCTACAACAATGAGATCCATAGAACTTTCTTCTCTTTGAGCATAAGTTGGATTCAGGACAAACTGGTCTTCAATAAGCCCGACACGTACCGCGCCGATAGGCCCATCGAAGGGGATATCCGAGATCGTCAAGGCCGCCGAAGCTCCGACAAGGGCCAAAATATCCGGATCATTTTCGCCGTCGCTACTCAGAACAGTCGCGACAACCTGGACATCATTAAAGAACCCTTCCGGGAAAAGCGGCCGGATAGGCCGGTCAATGACCCTGTCTGTTAGAATCTCTTTCTGGGTTGGGCGTCCTTCCCTTTTGAAGAAGCCGCCTGGAATCCGTCCCGCCGAATAGGTTTTTTCCTGATATTCGACCATAAGCGGAAAGAAATTAATATCTGTGCGCGGTTTACTTGACATGCAGGCGGTGACCAAAACAACGGTTCCCCCACAGGTAACCGTAACCGCGGCATTCGCCTGTTTGGCAAGTTTCCCTGTTTCCATAATTAGACTCTGGGCGCCGAAAGGCACTTCGATTCGTTGTAAATCCATTGAGATACCCTCACTTACGTAATTTTAGTTTTTCTATAGTCTCTTGATATTTCTCTTGATCTGTCTTTTTCAGGTAGGCTAAAAGACGGCGTCTTTTACCGATCATCATTAAAAGCCCTCGACGGGAATGGAAGTCTTTTTTGTGAACCTTGAAATGATCCGTCAGATAGTTGATCTTCTCTGTGAGCAAAGCGATTTGCACAACGGGGGATCCGGTATCTTTGGCATGAATCTTGAAATTATCAATAACTTCTGTCTTTTTTTCTTTCAGTAAAACCAATTTTTTCTCCTCTTTCCATACGTGCGCGGCTTAATACAATGGCCTTTCCATCTATAGGCCGCTCACTTCATAGTTTTTCCTTAATTAATTAATTATGGGATTATACTATCAGTATATATATTAGTCAAGTTCTAAAGATTCCCGGTGTGGGAAGGCTCAAAACACCCCTTTTTGAGCTGATGTATTTGAAAGAATAGCGCGGTTTTAAAGGATGCTGGGTTATGGATTAATTCTCGAGGGCATCTTCAGACTGCTTTTGAGGCTTGATGATTACACTCTTTACCTTATTAGGGTCGAGAAAAAGGTGTCCGGCTCCCTTATGCTTTTTGCGATACTCTTGAAGCATTTCCTGCATTTGAGAAGCCTCAAGAGCTTGGACATTATCTTCAGCTGCCGAACAATCCTCCAATAATCCCCTGTCAGACGGACCGGCTGATTTCAAATCCTTCCTTGAAGAACCGCTGGCTGTCTGCTGTTTGCGAACCTCCTTCATGATCTCATAAAGCTCATCCTCGCTGAATTCCATGAGATTATAAGAAGATAAGGTTCTTTTTAAAGTATTCTTGATCTGCTCGCGTTTATAAGCGCGGACCGATTTATACTGCCTGCCTTGGATAATCACCTCGACGAAACCGGAAGAAGTTGGCCCATCTTGCGCTGACGATAAGCCGCTAAAAAGAACACAAAAGCCTAATCCAGAAATCAAGAAATAACGTCGAGGGTTTTTCACTTTTTTGCCGGTTTCAGTTTTCGCCTTAACATGCGTTGTTCTTTATCTGCTTTTTTAAGCTCATTAAGCAATTTCGTTAATTTTGGCGTCGGCTGTTCCGGAGCTTTTTCTTTAGCATATTCTTTTCCGAGCAAATAATACAGATGTTCCTTCTTTAAACTGATCGCTGTCGTATCGACGTGCAGTTTGCTTTTACGCGAGAATTCAACAAGTTCTTTTTCCCCTTTTTTCGCCATCTTAACCGCTTCCTTGCTGAACTTCGTAAGCTGATTCCTGGTCTTTTCCCACTCTTTCTTAAAATCATATTGCGTTGGCATATTGTTCCTCCCTATTTTTTTGTACAGTCTATCAGAAAGCAAATACAACCACAGGGATAAGCTTTCTTGTCATTTTTGTCCCCCGCGAACTTATTGCATTATATCAACAGCTTAGACACATCACAATACAAAAGATATCTTAAGCCCATAACTCCTCTCACCTTTTCATGCCTTCGACAATGGAATATCTCAAAAAATCTGGTTGCCGAACATTCATTTTTATCTTATAATTAGTTATTATGAAAGGCTTTGAAGAAATTGTTCCTCTTGTCGTTGCCATTCTTGTTGCCGTTGTCCTCTTCTTAGGCGTCATCACAGCCATCAAAAAATCTTTAAAACCCCCTTCTAGACGTGACACGATTGATTCCTCTCTTCAGTTAAAAGACCAGAAAAGGCGCATGGAAGACGTCCAAAGACGCCAGAAGCAGCTTATGCGAGATCAAAGACAAAAACTCCGCGACCTGCAAAGACGCTAATCATTTCTTTACGTATGCTCACGAGCCTGAAGAATGCGCCTGGTCATCTCCTGCTCATAAAGAAGACTTGTTTTCTTTAACTCCCCGGCCCCAAGAAAGTGACGGATAGCCCCTCCAATAGCGGCAAACCGGTTCTTAAGATATTGATAATCAGGATTCAGCTCTTGGCGCCGGTTATCCGTAAACTTCTTTTTTAAAACATTAGCTTCTTTCTTTTCCATATAGACTTGAAATTGATCGACCATTTCCTTGTATCCTTTATCCCCATCCGAAGATCGGTATTCTTTTGTTTTTCTTAAACTTTGTAATACAAATCCATCCGCTTTTAACTGCGTAAAATACCGTTCGATTTTATCCAATTCTTCTTTTGTCGTTTTATAACACCACATTAAATACCGTCGGATAAGGTCCTTTTCCTTTTGTGTTAGTTGCTTCTTCTTAGGCATGCCAGCCCTTCCTTTCTATCAATGCAAAAGCTCTTATATCATTTATCCTCTTTATAGACCTTGCTTCCTACTTTGACACCCTTTTTGACCTTTAGCCCGACTAACTGTCCTTTAGAAGCGGTCTTCACATCAACACTTTCAATCTGAAGAGATCCGACCTTTTGAAGGAAATCCGTTCCCCGCCCCTTAATATGGATCTTATCTCCGATGCTGAGACTGCCTTTGGTCATATTAAGGACAGCGACTTGTATGCGCGCGAAGAAATGGGTTATTTCACCGACGCAAACTTCATTTGGAGCCTTTTTATCTTTGGGAACTTTAGGACTTGTTTTTTTTGTTTTCTTAGCCGCGACCGGTTTCACTTTCGGACGCGCCGCAGGACGGCGCGCGGGAGATTTTCTTTTTACCTTAACGGCAGCCGCTTTCTTTTTCTTTGTTCCTGAAGTTTTCTTCGAAGCCTTTTTCACGGGCCGTTTACCTGCATCGCTTTTCCGGAATACTGTTTTACGCTTGCCGCTTGCAGATTTCTTCTTTAAAGATTTAGGTTTTAAAAGCTTGCGGGGTCTTTTCAAGGAAGCGCGCTTGCTTTTGCGCTTTTGTTTTCGCGCTTTTTGTGTTTTTTGGAGATGCTTAATTAAAGAATTGAGCAAATAGTCGACGACAGACATATTAGAGGGTAATCGAATTGGCCAAGTTGCTTACAACCGGCAGCTCGGCATCACGTCCTTGGAGAACAGCAATAAGGCCAAGAAAAGACAATACACCAAGAACAAACATGCCTAGCCGCAGTATCCACAGGCCCAAAATGATGTGAAGAATGAAAACAGCCACTTGCCCGAGAAAAAGAATAAGCCCTTGTTTGCCGTGCTTAAGGACAAAGGGATTGTCTTTCTTAAGAACAAGAGGAATAATACAGAGAATAGAAAGGTAAGATAAAATCGCGAAGACTTTTCCATCGAGGATTTGTTGGTCTTTATCGGACTGGCGCTTGTTCATGGAGTCTTTCTAGTAAGAGCAAAAAAGTTCCTCTATATCCTGTTTATTTTTCCTCAAGAGCCGGCTCGGCATTGACTTCGATCAAAGAGTTTATGTCCCCGAATGAGTTTCTCTCCCGTCGGGAATTGTTGGGATCTTCTTTCCAGACACCGTCAACGATAAACTGATATTTATAAAAACCAGCCTTGAGCGGAATATAAACCTCCCACTGGCCATCCGTTTCTTTTAAGCGGCAGCCATCATCCAAAGACCAATCATTAAAACTCCCGGTCACATAAACTGATTTTGCACCAGGTGCGTCAATGGCAAAGCGGGTCGTAAAGAATTCCTGGGCCTCACGAGCCACTGTCTCCTGCATTTTCTCGGAGAACGGTTCTAATGAAGTCATCTTCTCTCGCGTCGGCTCCAGCACGATTTCTTCTGTTTGTGGTGCTTCCTGTGGTGCCGGCTCAGGTTCAGAGTAGGCCTCTTCTTCTTTCGGGGCCTCTTCTTCTTTTTCTTGTTTTTCGATAAGAAGCAATTCCTTAGCAAGAGTATAGTAATCCTTCGAACCCCGGCTGTATTTGTCAAAGAATGCCACCGGTTGACCACAAACGGCCGATTCTTTGAGCTTGACATTAATATGGACGATCGTATCAAACAGCAATGTCTCAAACTTCTCTTTAAAAGTTTCAAGCATGGCAAAGGAATGCCGCAGGCGGGAATCAAACATCGTGATCAAAACACGGCACTTGACCTCATGATCCAGCCTCTCCCTGACCAAAGTAATAATATCCATTAAGTGGTCAACCCCCTGCAGGGAAAAGCGGCTTGTTTCCACGGGAATGATCACTTCATCGCTAACGCGGATCGCATTGATCGTCAGGATCCCCAAGCTTGGCGGACAATCGATGAGGATATAATCATACTGATCGCTGATTGTTTTAATGATTTCAAGCAGTTTCAATTCCCGACCGATCTCGTCAGCCAGTTCCTGCTCGAGAGTTCCGACAAGAATGTTGGAAGGGACGATATCAAAAGTATCCTCGACCCGCTTAATAATGTTCTCGATCTTCAGCTTGCGCGGGGTAAGATTGGAAATAACATTATACAGGCTGTCCTGGCTTTCAATATCAAGGCCCAATGAGGCATGGGCTTGAGCGTCCAGGTCAATAAGAAGAACTTTTTTCTTATTAAGCCCTAAAGCTGAGGCCAAATTAATAGCTGTCGTTGTTTTCCCGCAACCACCCTTCTGATTCGCGATAGAAATAATTTTCATTGTCAATTTATCCCTCTCTTATGGTTTTCAAAAATTCTTAGCTCGAAAAGCACACGCCATCGACAAGAACGAGTCCCTTTTTGCTCTCAACATTCCAAGACTCTAAAACAAAAGAAACGTCGGTCAAGCTTGACCAATCTGTGATCTGCTGAAATTCATTCAGCGGAATATGAAATTCCTGCCAATCCAATCCCACGCCCTGAATGTAATAAGAGGCTTCTTCGCTTCTACGATTCTTGACCACGATTTTTACGATCCCAGGAGTGCCTTCTTCTTTTCCCCGGATTGAAAATTGGATCTTATTATATTTAGCCGCATCGATCGCAGGAACGTCTAACGCAAAAGTTTTTACAGGCGGGAAGGAATTCGTAAAATTATACGCAATGCGAATCGGACCATTGTGCAAAGAAAATATGATCCGGCTCTGCAGGGCAGAATTACGATGGGTCAAAAAAGCCGTTAAGCCGTAAAAGGCACTTGTAAATATGATGACCGTAATAAGAATGTTGATAAGAAGCCAGACACTAAACTGCCGTTCTTTCTTGATATCTGCTTTTGAACGCTTACCAAGATAAACTTGCGCTAAATGATCATAAATATCTTCACGTGTCATGATTAAAATTACTTCGAATGATTTTAAATATAAACTTAACCCTTTTGGAAACAACATGTTAGACATTCGCCGGAAGGATTGCCTCTATAATAACAAATAAAAGCGAAAAAGGAAACAGTATTTTCTTTTTTTAGATATTATTTTCAAAATTTTACCGTCGAGGAAAAATATACTGTTTCTGTAGCGAATTTAATACGCAAAAATAGAACAAAAACATAGAGAAAAACTTAAAGCAAACCGCCGGATCGGGTAGGAGGCGGAGTCACCTCCGCCGTCCTCCCACACCACCGTACGTACCGTTCGGTATACGGCGGTTCGATAAGATTGATGTATCAATACCATCGTTTAAGTAAGGGATTAATATCTTCTTTAATCAACCGTCTAATGTTTTGTCCCCGCCCTCTTCGGAGTATTTCTCTTAACTTACACTTTAATCGTCTTACTTCTTCTACAGCCGCTTTTAACCTTGGCTGCTTGTTAGACGTCATCGAGTAACCCAAGAATTTCCTCTTCCATGGTCGGTCAACAGCACTCTTCTTATGATTAACTTTGAGCTTTAGACGCTTTTCCAGGGACTTTGTAATAGAAACCATCTCACTTTCTCCCGCTTTCTTAGAACCAACGTAGATATTACAGTCGTCAGCATATCGGCAGAATTTGTGGCCTCTTCTCTCTAACTCTTTATCCAAGTCGTCAAGAAAGATATTTGATAACAGCGGCGATAGCGGCCCGCCTTGTGGCGTCCCTTCTAAACTCGCTTTTATCAATCCCTCGTCCATGATTCCCGCTTGAAGATAACAGCGTATCAATCTCAATATCCGCTTGTCCTTGATTTTCCGCGCTACTCTTGCCATGAGCATATCGTGATTAACCCTGTCAAAGAACTTCTCAAGGTCAATGTCAACAACCCATCTCTTTCCTTCGGCCACATACTTCCGCGCTTGTCTAACCGCACTACGCGCTTTGCGGCCTTGACGGAATCCGTAGCTTGATTGGGAAAATCCGGTATCGAATATTGAACTTAATACTTGGTGTAGGGCTTGTTGAATGAGCCGGTCGACCTCTGTTGGAATTCCCAGTTGTCTTACTCCTCCATCTGGCTTCGGGATTTCAACCCTTAACACCGGGTG
>JAGLQN010000284.1 GCA_023136835.1 Candidatus Omnitrophota bacterium
AGGCTCAAAGTGCTGTGTAATCAGGTCAGATAGTACCTTCTTTGCCTCTTTCCAAAATGATATGAAAGAGTCATATCCTCCGAATGACTCCTTGCACTGGTCAAGAAGGCAAACGTAAGCATTAACCCAATTATGTCGATTTAGGTTGGTTGGCACAAGATTCATAAAGTAATTCTCTATTGTTTCCTCCGGTGTTTTACCCGCCTTCGGAGGTCCTGCTAATAGCCTTATAATATTAGAGAAAAAGGAGGAAGAAACAAAATACAGGAAAAACAGAAAAAAGAAACCAATTACAATTAGGCTCAAAAAACTTTCTATAGCCTTTATGGCATCGCTTCCTTCCCGAGCCCATTCACTTTGAAAGACCGCAAAGAACACAATTAGGGCGATACTCGCCACTACATTCATTGATATCTCTCGGGCAATATGTCCCAGCCATTTCGATCGTAGCTGCTCACCAACTGCCTCAAGCTGCTCTGTAGATTCCTTCTGGAGATTAGTTGACCTATCTTTTTTACTCATAAATATGTACTTTTTTCTTGTCGCCCAACGCTTCGCTTCACAGTTTTCTCATTCCGCGCGCGGAATGAGAAATACTTGTGCAAGCGGTTGTTAGCCCCTGTCTCTTCTTCTCATTTAGAAAGGCAATTTGTCGTCAGATGTAGGTCCTGCTTTCGGTTGCTCTGGTGGCTTGAATGCATCAACCCTCTCAATTATGACCTTTAGCTTAGTCTTTTCGTCTTCCGATAATGAAATACCTTCCAGCAGGTTCTTAATTTGGTCGTCTGTGGCCACACTTAAAGAATCTAGGCTTCCAATTTTCTCAATCTTTTCCATTGTCATTGCGGAGGTGAGAGCGGTGCTCATGCTCCGTAGGAGAATCTTTCGATATTTGGGTTTCTTGAAAAGAAGGCGAGCTATCTCGGTGGAAACATTCTTTGGAAACTTACCTTTGATCTGAATCCCTTGAAGTTTGCCAAAGAATCCGAAAGGATCTAGCCCTGCTCGCAAAGGAATAATGTCCACTTTTCTGGCAAGAGCGTACCCAACTTCTTGTGCACACCAGTCGGATTCTTTGAATCCCGGTTCAACAATGGCTACCAGGGCATCCATTGTCTCCAAACCGGCCTCGACCTCCTTCATCCATTCTCGTGACGGCTCGATGTCTTCATGCGCTATGAACGCTGAGATACCCCAGCGTTCAAGATACCCCTTTAAATCAGATACTCTCTCTTTGTTGGATGACAAGTGGCTAACGAAGAGACGAAGGTATCCATCGATCCAGAAGTCGGCGGACCGAGATGCGGGGGTCGGAAAGACTCGCGAGTATTTTTCGGGAGCCTTTTGTTCGTACCAGAGGTCTATATCAAAATGATCAATTACATCATCAATAATGACGCTGTCATCAGCAAAGATGGACTCCAGCACTTGTGCTACGCAAAGCTCATAGTCATCATCCCCAAAACTCATGGACCTGAAAAGTCGCGGGTGGTCTGTGATGACGTTCAGCTTTCCTGTGAGCTGGCCAAGAGTGGACCAGTCGCCTTCTGAGAAGGACTCAGTAGCGTATTTGGTTATTACCGTAACCTTCTTTCTTTCCAATGCATTCATTTAGTATCCAATGGCTAACGACCGAGATAACCCGCCCGCTGCCCAGCTGGCTACCAACTATGAGCGTAGTACAAACTTGAACCTATTTCAAAAAAACGCGCGTACTCGCCGGGTCGGGTTGATTGATTTGTTAGCCCAGTGTTTCCTCGGTGTAAATTGGGCAATAGAGCTGATTTTAGGCCGTTTTGTACTTGTGCACTTCATTTTTTAGTTTGTCTTCTAATAAGTCCTCAGCCTTTTCTATTTCAAACCTACTTTGAAGATTCATCCAGAAATGAGGCGACATATTAAAAAACACCCCAAGCCTCAAAGCTGTATCAGCTGTTATTGACCTCTTTTGGTGTACAATTTCATTTATTCTTCTTGGAGGCACAGAAGTATCTTTTGCCAAGCGATATTGTGTTATGCCCATAGGCTCAAGGAACTCTTCGAGAAGAATTTTCCCTGGGTGAATAGGAGGCAATTTTTTTTGTGTTTTCATTTTTACTTACCTCTCCTTATGTTAATGATAATCTGTTATTTCAACATGATAGCTATCACCGTTTTTCCAAACAAAACAGATTCGCCATTGTTTGTTTATGCGAATACTGTGTTGGCCTTTGCGATCATCTTTCAACTCCTCAAGCATATTGCCTGGTGGGATTCGCAAGTCATTGATGCTTGTTACGGAATCGAGAATAACCAATTTTTGCCGTGCATTTGCTTGGATATCGGTAGGTAATTTCTTTGAAAATTTTCTACCGAATACTTTTTTGGTTTCTTTACATTGAAATGATTTAATCATAAAGAAACAATAACACTGCTCGTTAATAATGCAAGACGTTATTTTGTTTTTAGTATTTTTTTCTGTCCCGAGGTGAACTCCCACCAAGCTTTCGGTTCTCCTCCATGAAATCTACTACGGACATAAATACATCGATGACACATGGGTCATGCTTTTTTGCCGTGATTTTGCATAACTCATCATATAAATAGAGTGGATTTTCTCCGACTAATTGTTGTGGATGTTCGATGCCAATTATTTGAAGATTTCTTGCTATTGCTTCTCCAATATTTGGTAACGACTTAAGATCTGAGGCGGTTTTTCTGCCAGGATTCTTCATGTTATTTTGGAGGGCTAACGATTTAAATGTTAAGAAAT
>JAGLQN010000285.1 GCA_023136835.1 Candidatus Omnitrophota bacterium
TGTGTTAGAAATGATTAAGTTTTTAGAAAATTCAAAGCTACAAAAAGATATATGGTTTGCTCTTTCCACTCTAATATTTCTTGTGGTGATCTTATATTTCAGAAGCAGAGATTTCTTACCTTATGGAATGGGATTATGCATAGGTTATGTTGTGTTAATTTCCAGCGGATTCATACTAATTAACATAAGAGAAGAAAAAAGAAACCGTAAGAAGTAGTCCATTCAGAAAGTTGGAAATATTAAAATTTAAGTACTATAAAAAACAATAAACTATATCTCATTATGAGATATGGTGATTCTCTTGAACTTGATAAAATGTCTAATACTTTTTTTGTTTTTACTCTTAATTTCATTCTTACCTGTAAGTGGACAGGTAGTGAATGGTTATTTTACTGATGGTGTAAATAACTGGACTTCTTCCGGTGATGGTGCAACACAATGGAGTGAATACGGAGGTGAATCCGGATCAGATCCAGCAGTGCGTTTAATCATGAGTTTTGTAAAAGATGTGGCTGAAGAAAAAACACAAACTATGACACAAAGTGTCGATGTTACAGGATATGAACACTTAGTTTTTAACATGAAAGGAGCTATGTTTGAACAACCTGCAGACAATGATGGATATGGAGAAGTAACAATAGGAAGTAGTACACCAGTTTATATAGGTAATCAAGGCTGGCAAAATTACGAAGTAGATATTGTTGGAAGTGGTGTACAAACGTTAGAATTTGAATTATATCATTGGGATGCCGTTAGTATTAACTATAACCATGATGCACAAATATGGGTAGACCATGTTCAACTAACGGATCAATACTTATTCACATTATCTGGTTACATCAAAAATACCGAGGGTAATCCGGTTAGTACTTATCCTTATCTCAATAACAGTGACTCAACTGAATCTGATGACATAACTGGATACTATGAATTTACGGGATTAGAAGCAGGATCGTATTTACTTTCAATAAATGGATTTGTGTACGATGAGTATACTTATGAGATAGACATCTCTGCTGATACCGAGCATAATATAACTCTAACACGGCAGAGCCCCATTCTATCGGCCACAAATATCAATCCTGGGCAGGAATATATGTTATTGACATGGACGAGAAATGTAGTCGTAAGTGATATTAAGGTGTTTCGAGGTAGTGACACCAATCTTATAGGAACAGTAGGCGGTGGTTCTTACCTGACTGGATATTACCAGGATGAAAGTGTTACCTGCGGAACTCCGTACAATTATTGGTTACAACCCTTCGATGACGCAATCGCAGGCCCAAAATACGCACTGTCTGATACTACTGATCCATGTGATATAACAGCCGTACCACCAGTATTTCCAGTTACACCTACGCCTACCGAGACACCCGATGATGGCGATGACGAAGAGGAAGAAGGTTTAATTGAGATCATTGATGAAATTATAGACAATTTAATTGAAGATGTAACTGAGCTTTTCGACGAGGCATTGATAGAACCCACTAAGGTAATTATCGAAGAAGTTGTAGTCCATGTCACTACTACATTTAACTGGATTTTACTTGGATTAGTTTACCTGAGTGTCCTTGCAGGGAGATTTGTAAGTAATCATGAAGACTTCATAAAACTTATTGCAGATACAGCGTTATACGGTACCTTAGCGGTGATATCTATCCTAATATTAAGTTTTATTGGATTTTCAATTATCTTTTCGAATGAACTGATTGC
>JAGLQN010000286.1 GCA_023136835.1 Candidatus Omnitrophota bacterium
TAAGAATGGACGCTAAAGGAAGGAAATGTAAAATGCCTCTGGAGAGGACAGTCTGCGTTTTAGTGATCCAGTAATAATGTTGTGTAAAGGCAAATCCAAAATAATACATTCCGAAGAAGAGGGCCAGGCTTAACATGAGGAGCTTTATTTCAGCAGGATAACGGTTTCCGCGAATATTGAGCGGACTCATTAATAGGATTATCCATAGGATATTCCAGTTATTGGAGTAAAAGAGATTTTCAAAGAAATGTATTCCAACGACCAGGATTCTTTCTAAGAGCGCAGCTGAGAAATGGAACTGGATCTCACGCAAAGTTAAACTCAAATTTTCTTTAGCCTCCAATGTTGCTTTAGGCGCGATGGCTATGGCTAAATATATTTGATAGAAAAGAAAAATACACAAACATGAAATAATAAACCGGATAAAATTAAAGAACTTTTCCTTGATCAGACAGTTTTTTTCTTTGGCAAGAATAATGCATAAAATGATGGCATAAATAAGAAAGTATCCAATACCTTCGAGTTTATTGGATGTCATTAATCCCGCCATTAAAGAGATTAAAAACAGAATGTTTTTGTCTTTTGTCCTATGCCAGGTTAATAAAAGAATAATGCAAGCGCAATTATAGTAAAGCGTAGTTACGTCTCTATAGGCAATTGTCGAATGGTATATCAGAAAATTACAGGATACAAGAAGAACAATGCTGAAAAGTGCCCAGCGGGCGGAAGTGAAATTTTTTAAGAATGAATATTGAACTGTGATGTAACATAAAAAATAGAACGGATAAAATAACTTGATCATCTGGTGGTCCCATGCATCCAAATTCAGCGCAATCCAGGTCTGAAAGAGAGGGGTATGCGGAGGATAGGTATAATGTGGCATATTTGGCAAAAATTTAAAAGACCGTTCATAAAAGAAAATTTTGGCTTTGAAAGCATATACGGAGAAGGCATCCCATGTGGAAATCAGAACGTTTAAAGACCTCCAGAACACGTAGAGAATATAGAGGGAAACATAAAAGATTATTAATAGAGAGAGAAAGTCCGGTTTTTTATTCAGTTGGATTCTCGGGGAAGCCAGCGATAAGATTTTAATCTCCTTTTTATGGAGTAATATCATCAGAAGGAATAAGAAGAGGAGTATTTATTTTCGTAGCTGATAAGGGGATGTTAAGGACGCCTAGAAGCAGCATCCATTGGGTTAAAAAACCAGTTCCGAGGCTGTAGCCAATAGCTAAACAAAAGGTTCTTGGAAGAGGATTATTACGTGTTAGATAAAGAGTCAATAAATATCCTATTGCCAATGGCAATAAAAAGGTCATTAATATATATGCAATTTCAATCATGATTCAGTCAATCCTTTTTAATGGCTATGATATTTTTATCATTAAAAATATGGTGTAATTGATATCCATCAGGGATATGATTCTCGACGTTCTCTTTAAAGAAAATTAAAACTGTGTCAAAAGGTTTTTTGCTATAGATATTACGAATATCGATCGGATAAAGAAAATAGGCCAATTCGCGTTGATAGAGGGCTCCTGGATCTTTGGTCATATCTAGATCGGTTATCAATTTCGCTCTATGATATCCCGGTAAAAGGGATTTAGTATGTTTGGGTAATAGGTACACACCTCCCAAAGTCTTGGTGTATACTTCGTCTGTTGATTGTGCCGAATTGCATGAAAATGTCCTTATTGCGGCATTAAGAAAACTTATTGTTTGAGCCATTGTTACAAAAACATACACGGTAAAAATTAATATCAGAGATATGGACACGAGAGGCGGATTCTTATCGGACGCCTCATTGACTATGCGGTTTCTTATCAAGAATAAAAAGATGAAAGATAATAGGAAAATTCTGTAAATGTAGGAATAGA
>JAGLQN010000287.1 GCA_023136835.1 Candidatus Omnitrophota bacterium
GCGGTCAACGATGGTCCCTCTTATTAAAATTTTGTTTTTTACTGTTTAGGGACTTGTGTTTCCCCTTTTTTGCGGAGAACCGGAGTAATTAAGAAGGATAATGAGAAGAACAGATAGAGGGAAGAAATGCAGGATTAAACGTGAGAGTGTTGTTGAGCTTTTTGCCCCTGCGATCCACACATAATTGATCGTCAGAACAGCCACGCCAATATAAAGCCCGAAGAATAAAATCAAACTTAATAAAATCAATCTTATTTCCGCGTTCTTTCGCTTTTTTACAAGATGGATTGAACTCAAAAGAGCCAGAAGCCATATGATATTCCAGTTTCCCGAAAGCAGCAAATTCCGCAAAAAGCTGGTCAGGATTTGAGGAATCAGACTGATCTTCTCCCATGTCAGATCAATTCTTGTTTTATCGACGATTCCGGGGCCTTCCAGCAGGACCTTATTCCAAACTTTGTAAATGTGGAAAGTAAAAGATATTCCGAAGCTGGGAATACAAAATTTCATCGTATTGACCAGCTTTTCCTTGATAGAAAATGTCTTTGAGGGGAAATTGATCATTGAGAATATGATAAAGTAAACGCCTAAAAATGCCGTGCCTTCCAGTTTTGTGAAGGTGGCAAATCCCGCGAATAATCCGGCAAGGATCAGAAAACCGTTTACTTTGCTGTTGTTCCAGAGAACGAGAAGCATAACTGTTATGCAATTAAAATACATCAAGAAAAAATCTCTGTAAGAGATTGTAGCATGGTAAATGAACAGGTTTGAAGATAAGAGGATTGCCGAGCCTAACAAAGCCGAGGTTCTGTTTGTATAGTGGCCTAAAAATTTATAGTGTGCGATCAAATAGGATAAGAAAGCACAAGGAAAAATGATCTTGATGAGAAAATTATCCCAATATCCCAAATTAAAAGCAATCCAGCTTTGGACAAAGGGAACGAATAAGGGATAAGTTTTATGGGGCAAATGATCCAGAGACGGAAGAGATTGCTCGTAATAAAAAACCTTTGCCTTAAAAGCCACTGTTGCAATGGCATCCCATGTTGCTATCGGAATGGCCGTTGCCCGCCAAAAAACATAAAAAATATTTAAGGCAATATAAACAATCAAACCGATCATCATAACAATGTGTAAGATGCGCTTGCTTCCGTGGAGCTGATTGCTATCTCGCGTTTGGATTATAAAAGAAGTGGCCGTTGGTTGAACGACTTTTTTCCTTCTCAACCCTAGAAAATAAAAAAGTGCTGCGGTTATGATCAGTGGTGAGCCAATGACAAACGAATTAAAAGGCAATTGGCAGATGCCTAAAACTAACATCCATATGGATAACAACCCTAATCCCAATCCGAAGGCAAGAGCAATCTTGAGAAATAATCCAATACAGCGGTTAGGAAAAAGAAATCCAAGAAGGGTATATCCGGCGCTGAAAGGTATAAGCAAACTGAGAATAAGATTTAGACCTGTCATAATCATTTTACCGTCGGGGCACTTCTGGCCAGAATATAATTATTGTCCTTGCTCGCGAATAAAATCTTATAATCCTTCGGGATGTGTTCTAGAGGATCCTTTTTGTGATACAAAATGAGACAATCTTTCGGAAAGTGTTTCTTAAAACGCAATGAGACTTTCGGGTAGAGATGATAGGATAGGGTCCGCTGGTAACGCATATACGGGCTTTTGGAAATATCGAAATCGGTTATCAGTTTCCCATAATGATGTCCGGGCAGCAGTTCCTGACAAATTTTAGAAAAACGATATGTTTCTCCAAAAAGAATGAAAAACTTTTCCTCTACTGTTTTGTTCGCATATTTATTCTTTTCAAATTTGAAGTGTTCCAATCGATGAACCTGCTGGATTCCCGCGAACAGTAAAAATCCCATGATTCCGATAGTCGTAATGAATTCCAAAGGCGGAATATGTTTATTTGTTCTGATGCGGACAAAATGATAATAGGCTGCCGTTATTAATATTGCAGACAAAAGGAAAGTATAGAACAATTTCATAACATTGACTTTCCTGATTTCTGCTACCATGAAACTGTTATGATGCGGAATATAAAGGCTGTTTTTAAATTGGACGATCAGGTTCCGTAAGGACAGACCGGAGATGAAGGTTTCCAAAAACAGGAAAGATATTAAAGTAAGACCAAAAATAACCGAAACGGGAATAAGGAACGAACCTCTATTCTTCGGGTTTTCTTTAGATGGAGAGTACTGGGACATGATCAATATTTGTCATTTAAGAGTTTGATACGGTATTATTATATAAAAAGCACAGAAAGGTTAGTAAAAACTTAACTATTTTCTAGCAGCGATCAGTGCTGT
>JAGLQN010000288.1 GCA_023136835.1 Candidatus Omnitrophota bacterium
GTAAGGAATATTTTGATATCATTTCAGATAACAAGTTAAGATTTTTCGGCGAGCGTATTCGGCCGATCGTGAGGTGCGGGCTAAAGGGCTTTTTTTCTTTTTTAAAACCGATTTTTCCGAAATGATCTTCCAGAAGTTTAGCGAACTGTGTGATTCGCTTCTCCTCATCTTTTATACCGGCCCATAAGATGCGAGGACGCTGCACATTGGGAAAAGCGCCTAGCTGTGTTAATTCGATGTCGACCGGCTGCATGTTTTTAGCGAGATTCTCCAGTGTTTGTTTAACCTCATCAATCTTTTTCAGCTTGACATCGCCCAGAAATTTTAATGTGAAATGAATATTCTCGGGCTTCACCCATTTGATATCACAGCCAAGTTTTTTAAGATGATCTTGTGTCCGTGAAAGGAATTGTTGAATTTCTGAATTCAGGGTAATCGCAATAAATGTCCGGAGTGTATTGCTCATAACAGAGGGGAAAATTAAGATAGGAATTCATGCAGTAATCGCAAAGCCTGCGTTGCTGCTTGAGTCTTAACGGTTTTACGTGATCCCTGAAAGTGGCATTTGAGACAGAGCGTTTCGACTTCTGTACAAACAGCGATAAAGGTGAGACCTATTGGTTTTGCTTTTGTCCCTCCGGTTGGGCCGGCGATACCGGTGATACCGATGCCAAAATTAGTTTTTAGGGATTTTCGCGCCTTCTGCGCCATAGAAACAGCCACTTGCGTACTCACAGCCCCATATTTGCGAATGGCCTCCTGTGGAACCTTCAGCAGCTTGATTTTTGCTTCGTTACTGTAGGCGATCAACGCGAATTTGAGGAAATTCGAACTTCCAGGGATGTTCGTAAGACGATTGGCCAACAATCCGCCTGTACATGATTCCGCAATAGCCAGTGTTTTTTTCATATTAATAAGGGATTGTGCAACTTTTTCTTCTATGCGCATATGGGTAGTATAGGCGAGGATAAAGCGCTTGACAAGTATTAATATTTAGAATATAGTACACCCTCTAGAGTTTATAGTATCTGGCATGAAATCTTTTCTAAAGCTATTCAGTACAAGGGTTTTTGGCTAAAAGGAAATTATAAATCCCAGGAAAAGGGATAAAATTTGATCCCGAGAATTCCTTATTCCTGAGAGCAACTAACCATTTAACACATACACGAGGAATAATTCATGTTTAATACGATTGAAGAAGTTTTGGAGGATTTACGTCAGGGGAAAATGGTTGTTGTGATGGATGATGAAGGGCGTGAAAATGAAGGGGATTTATTGTGCGCGGCTCAATTTGTCACTCCTGAAAAGATTAACTTTCTGGCCAGATATGCCTGCGGATTGATCTGCGTTCCTATGGAAGACACAAGACTTGATGAATTGAAACTTCATCCGATGCGTATTGATGTTAATCAGGAGCACTTAAAGGATGATACGGCTTGGGCTATTTCTGTCGATGCGGCCAAAGGCGTGACGACCGGCATTTCAGCGGCTGATCGTTCTCAGACAGTAAAGGTTCTTATTGATCCTAAATCCAAGACTTCTGATTTTGTTACTCCGGGACATTTATTTCCTTTGCGGGCCAAAAAGGGAGGTGTCCTGGTGCGTGCCGGTCATACGGAGGCTTCTGTTGACCTGACGCGATTAGCGGGACTTTATCCGGCGGGCGTGATCTGTGAGATCATGAACGAAGACGGAACGATGGCGCGAAATCCGGAACTCAAAATTTTTTCCAAAACTCATGGTTTAAAGATCTGCACGATTGATAGCCTGATCGAGTATTTGCGCAAATCAGTGAAGCTGATAGACCGGATCGTTGAAACAAAATTGCCGACTGAATACGGCGAGTTTAAGATGATCGCTTACCGCTCTAGAGTTGACGATCTTGAACATATTGCCTTGATTATGGGCGAGATCGATGAGACTGTTCCGACGTTGGTGAGAGTCCAGTCTGAGTGTTTGACAGGCGATGTTTTTAGCTCATTGAGATGTGACTGTAATGCGCAATTAAATGTATCGCTTAAGACAATCGCGGAGAATGGCTCCGGTGTGCTTGTTTACATGCGTCAGGAAGGAAGAGGCATTGGGCTGATCAATAAATTAAAGGCCTACAACCTTCAAGATGAAGGATTTGATACGGTGGAAGCCAATGAGCAACTCGGATTTTCTCCCGACTTGCGTCATTATGGATTAGGGGCGCAGATCTTATCAGACCTTGGTGTTAAACAGATTCGTTTGCTGACAAATAATCCCCGGAAGATTGTCGGTTTGGATGGATATGGAATGTCTATGACGGAAAGAGTTTCCTTGAAAATTCCTCATAATGAAATTAATAAGAATTATTTGAACACAAAAAAAGATAAATTAGGGCATATCTTATAGTTTTTCTGATCCTCCGGTGCGATTTTTAATATTCTTAGAGAACTATAAGATTCTTTAAAACATACGAAAGGCCAAGGGTTGAAGACTTGCAAGATGATTAGATCTGGTCTTTGGTCATTGGCCTTTGCTTTTGGACTTATGAAATGACGAAAATGATACATGGAAAAAATAATGGGCGCGGCAAAAAAATCGTTATTATTGCGTCGAAGTTTAATGAATTCATTACAAAACGACTGCTTGACGGCTGTTTGGAGGAACTCCTCCGCTGTCATGTCAAAAAAAGTGATATTACTATTGCCTGGGTGCCTGGCGCCTATGAAATCCCTGTTACCGCATCTAAATTTGCGAAAAAAAAGAATGTCCATGCCGTTATCTGTCTTGGCGCGGTCATTCGAGGTGAGACAATTCATTTTGACTTAGTCGCTCAGGGAGCTGCCCAGGGGATCATGCAGGCATCGCTTATGACGGGTAAGCCGGTTATTTTCGG
>JAGLQN010000289.1 GCA_023136835.1 Candidatus Omnitrophota bacterium
CGGCCGGAAATAAATAATCAATCCCTTGTTGCTTCTAGAATATTTTATTATTCACTATTAAAGGGAGCATATAGCTTATGCGCAAGAGAACACAATCTCGGGAATGTGCCTTAAAAATCCTTTATCAAGCAGAACTTACACGCAGATCGATCCATTTGGCTGCCGAGAAATTTTGGGGTGAGTTTAAGGTGATTGATGAAAATATTGAGACTTTCACCAGCCGGCTAACTTCGGGGATCGAAAAGAATCTTGACAAGATTGACAATAAGATTTCAGGGCATGCGACGAACTGGCAATTAAAACGCATGGCGGTTATTGACCGGAATGTTTTACGCATTGGGGTCTTTGAATTATTACACACTGTCGATATTCCCCCTAAAGTAACGATCAATGAAGCTGTGGAACTAGCGAAAAAATACGGTGATCTGGAATCAAGCAAGTTTGTTAACGGGATCTTAGATAAAATTCATAAGCTTGACGTCGCTCCGAAAAACACAAAATAACTCGATAAATCCATGACACGTCTAGCTGACCTTCATATTCACACTCATTTTTCTGACAGCACATCCTCCCCGGAAGAAATCGTTGAACAGGCCCATGAACAGGGCCTTTGCTGCATCGCGATTGCCGATCACGATACAATCGACGGTATTCAACCGGCTATCAAAGAGGCCAACAAGTATGATATCGAGGTGATATCGGGCATTGAACTTTCATCCGAAATGAATGGTAAAGACGTTCATGTGTTGGGTTATTTATTCGACCCTCATGATCAGGAATTTGTTGATTCTATCAACTGCATGCAGAATGAGAGAGTAACACGGATGCAGAAAATGATCAACAAGTTAAGGACAATGGGGATCGATAATATCACGCCGGAAGAGGTAAGTGAACGGGTTCAATCTGATTCTCTCGGCAGGCCCCATTTAGCTGCGCTCCTTCGGGAGAAAGGATGGGTTAAAACGAATCAAATGGCCTTTAATAAATACTTGGCTGATGATGCTCCTGCCTTTGTTCCGAAATTCAAGCAAACGCCTTATGAAGCGATTCACTTGATCCAAAAAGCAGGAGGCGTTGCTGTATTGGCTCATCCGATGCTAACGAAAGTTGATGAATTGATCCCGAGCTTTGTTGAGGCGGGATTAGGTGGGATCGAAGTGTATTATCCCGGGAATTCGGATAATATCACTCGGTTTTATGAAAGGCTGGTTGAGAAGCACCGCCTGGTGGCAACCGGCGGTTCAGACGCGCACGGGAGCGTCAAGAAACATACCTTTGTCGGGAAAGTGAAGATCTCTTATGATCTTGTCGAGAAATTAAAAAATATTCGGCATGTGGCGTAACGATTTATTCTTGGTAAAACCATGAATGACATTGACTATATGAACAAAGCCTATCACTTGGCTCTTAAGGCAAAGGGTAAAACCTCACCAAACCCTCTTGTAGGATCTATTATTCTTAAGGGCAACAAGATCATTGCTGAGGGCTGGCATCGCCGGTGCGGGGCTGATCATGCGGAAATCGTTGCATTAAAAAAGGCAGGCCGGCGTGCCTCTGGGTCCCGGATGTACGTGACCCTTGAACCATGCTATCATTATGGCCGCACGCCGCCTTGTGTTGAGCAGATCATAAAAAGCGGGATCAAAGAAATTATTATCGGGATGAAGGACCCTAATCCGTTGACAAATGGAAGGTCTATCGCGAAATTACGACGGGCAGGTATTAAAACAAAAGTAGGAGTTCTTCAAAAAGAATGTGAAACCATAAATGAGGCTTTTATAAAATACACGACAAAAAGGATGCCGTTTATTGCGGTAAAAAACGCTCAAAGTCTCGACGGTAAGATTGCAACGGCAAAGGGGCATTCGAAATGGATCACTTCAGAGGCGGCACGGAAATATGCCGGAACCATACGCAATGAGTTTGATGCGATCTTAGTCGGTATTAACACGGTATTAAAGGATAATCCGAGGCTCAATGGAAGCACAAAGACGAAGGGCTTAAAGAAAATTATATTAGATTCTTCGCTGAAGATTTCGCCGAAAGCACGTCTTTTTACGGGCGTCAAGCCTTCCGATGTGATCATTGCAACAACAGCTAAAGCATCATTGAAAAAAAGAGAAAACTTCCTAAAAGAAGGCATTCAAGTGGTTGTTTGCCCTCGTCGTGAAAGAAAGATCGACCTGAAATGGTTGTTTAAAGAGCTTGCGAAACAGGAAATCATAAGTATTCTCGTGGAGGGAGGCGCTCATGTTATCGGCAGTATCCTTAAAGAGAAATTAGCCGACAAAATGTATTGTTACATTGCTCCGATCATTATTGGGGATCAAAAAGCCTTGACGTCTATTGTTGGGGTCGATACTAAAAAAGTCAATCAGGCGATTGCGCTGAAAAACATAATTTTAAAGAAAATCGGAAGAGATCTATTGGTCCAGGGATACATTAATA
>JAGLQN010000029.1 GCA_023136835.1 Candidatus Omnitrophota bacterium
CCAATATCATCTCTCGCAGTGCCGTAATATGAGTCGCCGCCTGGGCTGGCATCTTCTGCTATAGTTGCATAAGTATGACCTTCATGATCTGTCCAATCAATGTTCCAAAGTTCACTTGCATCGTTTCTGAGTAAACGTGTTGTTAATTCATAATTTTCTTCATATTGAACAATCAATATTCTACTGCCATCTGAATTTATATCAAATGAATTTCCTCTGGTGTCACCCATCGCATAAGGCACAGTCCATTTCTTTTCGCCGTTGCGATCATATAAAGAAGTGTACCCTTCATTTCGGCTCCACCAAACACCTTCTGTCCCGTTTTGAACTGCAATGTAATTTCCATCTCTGCTCATTTTCATGCTGTAAGGATAATCTGAAATGGTCAGGTTCCATTGTTCAGTGTATATAAGAGCGCTTACAGTACCTGTGAAAAAACTCAGCATTAGAATGGATAAAGATAAAATTATGAAATATCTAAACAATCTTTTCTTAGGTGTGTGGATGTTATTTTCAGCTATAGTGATCATGTGATTGCTCTCCTATTCATACATTGTATTCTACTTGCACAGCAGCCCAAGGATATGTTCTGTACCTGTATAGACTGTAATGGTGTCTCTGGGGAACGCTTTTTTCAGGAGGTCTATTATGTTCTCTCCACCAGGTATTGAAGTAAATGAATGAATATCGACAGCGATATCATTTAGGACATCAGCTTCAATTGCATAGTTACGAATTAGATTCAGTGCATTCGTGATAAGGCAATCGCTGAGTTCGCATTGTTTTGGTCCTACAATAGCGTTAGCAAAAATGCGTGAATTGCTGTGAATGTATTGGACTGTTCCCAAGTCCGGCTGAATTTTGAAAAATCCCTTATATACAATTCCGTGGTTATGAAGGATGAAGTCATCAAGTGGATGACCAGTATTGTATCCGTGTAACTTAACCATAGGATTTATAATCAATTTTTCGTCACTTTTATGAATTGGTGCGGATCTATATAAAATTGTCATCGTGATTAGATTAACGTGCTTATATAAAAACTATACGGTTTAAAAGAAAGTATTAAATAATAATGGTGCTTAATGGAGTGTAATGTTGGAATCGAATACGTGTTATAATGACAAATGTGAAGGTGGTTTAAGTAAGCTTGAAGACAACTCTGTTGATTTGATTACTACAGATCCTCCATATGGATATGGCTTCATGGGACGACAATGGGATAAGGCACTGGTTTCTGTAGATACATGGAGAGAGTGTCTGAGGGTGCTAAAACCTGGGGCGTTTGCTTTTATAATGAGTGCTCCGAGACAAGATGTCCTTAGCAGGATGATTGTGAACATTGGAGATGCAGGATTTAAAACTGACTTTACAAGCATTTGCTGGGTTTACGCATCTGGCTTCCCAAAAGCAATGAATATAAGTAAAGCTGTGGAAAAGAAATTTGGCGTTGAAAGTGTAGATGCAAAGGCTCTTGATGGTGCTTATGCCGGATTTCAGCCGAAACCAGGAGTCGAGATTGTAATTGTAGCAATGAAACCATTGGCCGAGGGTAGTTATGTTGACCAAGCTCTTGCAAATGGAAAGGGGATCACATGGCTCGATGATGGAAGGATTCCATTTCAAAGTGGAAAAGATGTTCCAGGGATATCGTCATATCCAGACATACGAAACGGCGGAGTCAGTGAAGGAGATAAAATGTGGATTTCTGCAAGTAATAGAAGTAGAGAAGTATTAGAAGGAAGGGAATATTCCCCATCACAAAAAGGTCGTTTTCCTTCAAACATCTTGGTCTGTGATGACGCTCTTAACGATGGAATTATGAGAAAAGGCGGTGGAAGCATTGTAACCCCTCCAAGTGGAAGATTCTCTGGCTTGACTTATAATGGAGGTATAGCAACAGATGGCGATGAGCGTCCCTTCGATGGATATGATGACGAAGGTTCTGCTTCGAGATACTTTGACCTTGACGCCTGGTGGGAAGAAAGGATTGAGAGCATGGACCCGGCAGTACTTGAGACGTTTCCGTTCCTATTGGTGCCTAAAGCGAGTACCAGCGAGAAGAATACAGGACTTACAGAAAAGAATCCACACCCGACTGTGAAACCCGTTAAACTCTTCAATTATCTCATTACATTGGGGTCGAGAAAAGGTGACATTGTTCTCGATCCGTTTGGCGGAAGTGGGACAACCGGTGTGGCTGCCGAGATATCTGAAAGAGATTACATTCTGTTCGAAATGGAACAAGATTTTCATGATATTGCATGTAAAAGGATTGAGCATCAGCAGAAGATCACGAAAAGAGAA
Organism: Candidatus Omnitrophota bacterium; assembly: GCA_023136835.1. Lineage (GTDB taxonomy): Bacteria > Omnitrophota > Gorgyraeia > Zapsychrales > Zapsychraceae > 2-02-FULL-52-10. The sequence continues at coordinate 2,308 of JAGLQN010000029.1, forward strand.
AATCCTAATATGTTGAGTAAGATTTTCAAGATGAAGTGTTGAAACGAGAATGTGGAAAAAATAATTGAGAGGTTTTAAATGGATCAATATACATGCAACAAAATAGCCGATAGAGTATTAGTGGCTGGTTGTTCACTGGCTCTGGTAGTATTCCTGTATGCTTCATTTATTGTGAATGATTAATATGACAAGAAAGCCTAACGGATACTGGAAAGTTGAAGAAAATGTAATTAAAGAATTGAAAATAATTATTAAAGAAATAGGTCATTTCCCAACAAACAAAGAACTTGCGAGTATAGGTAGAACCGACTTATCAGGAGGAATAAACAAAAGTGGTGGAGTAAATCATTTTAGAGAAATATTAGGATATGAATTCAAGAAAATGAAGCCTAACGGATACTGGAAAGTTGAAGAAAATGTAATTAAAGAATTGAAAATAATTATTAAAGAAATAGGTCATTTCCCAACAATTTCAGAATTGCATGATATGAAAAAACATGGCTTGGTAGGCGCAATGAATATGCATGGTACTGTGAATTACTTCCGAAAAAAAATGGGTCACAATATACTTCAAAAAACATATGGGTACTGGACCGAGGAGAATACAATTAAAGAAATAGAAAAAGTAATAAAAAAGCTTGGTAATTTCCCAACAAAGACAGAGTTAAATAAGATTGGTAAAAATGACCTACGAGGAGCAATCGAAATGGGTGGTGGTAGTGATTATTTTAGAGAAAAAATGGGATATAAACCACTTAAAAAAATATCTGATTATTGGACCGAAGAAAATACAATTAAACATTTAGGAAAGTTGATTGAAGATTTAGGCCATTTTCCATCACGGTTAGAATTACAAGAAAGTAGGTTAATAGGACCAGTACAAAAATACGGTGGTGTATCTCATTTCTGGGATATTTTTGATATCGATGTCAGTGAAATAAAAAAGAAACGAGCTTTAATGGCATCTTACGTTGGAAGACGAGGCATGGATTGTGAAAAAATTGTTAAACAGCTTATTACCAAATGGTGTCATTTCCACAATCGTCCAGTACCGGATTTAAACGTAAAACTTGATAAATCTAAGGTTATAGAATTTGTTTGTGAAAGCAATAAAAAAATTGGGATAGATGTAACCAATACAAAAAATAAAGATGGTGGGAGCATACGCCATAAATGGAAGCACAAAGAATATCATTTACATCTTGATGAACTCTGGATATTGGTTTTTAGTGATGCTTATAATGATATTGATTACATTAAATTCAATAAACAATCTCCTGATAATGTGAAAGTAATGTCCATTGAAACATTCATGGAAGAACTTGGTATAATTGTAGATGAAAAAATGGAATTTAAAATAAATGTTTATAATGAATGTACGTTCCACACTAAAGATGAATTGAAACAAAACATGCCTGAGAAGAAGGCATTAAGTAAGATATTTAAGATACGACCTGATATCAGGATTAAATTAAAAAGATAGAAGTGTTGATCATGACAAAAACTATACATCCATCCGAAGCTCAGGAACAAGAAGTGGTTTTCCAATATGCCGATTTACAAAGTAACCCGGCGTGGCAATTACTTTTTGCAATACCCAACGGTGGTCACAGGGCAAAAAAGACAGGTGCCGCTCTGAAAAGGCAAGGAGTTAAGCCTGGAATACCGGACATGTTTTTACCCATATCAAGGAACGGATTTCATGGTCTTTGGATAGAAATGAAATCACATAAAGGAAAAACCGCTGACACACAAAAGGTATGGCACGATAATCTTAGAAAAGAAGGATATAAGGTCGAAGTGTGTCACAGTGCGGACAGTGCAATTGACATTATAAAAAATTATATAAACTTAAATGGAGATGATTGATTGAACGAAAATGTTAGGAGAATGTTGGATGGTTGGGTGCCACGCTCTAATGCGCCGTGGTATTTTTGGGTTTTGTTCGATGTAAAAGCGTTGATAAGGCTTTTCGGTACATATCTGAGGAAGCGCATTTCTAAATGAGGGAATCCTGAAATGTTAAGCGTTTATTGATGATCATAAAACTATAAAGCTCGGAGAAATTCAAAGAGCTCAAAAGGAAGTGTAAAAATGGGACAATATAATGTAGAGATAGAAAGCGAAGTAACGAATGATAAAAACCCAGATAAGAGATATGGAATAAGAGTGAGTGCTATAACTGAAAGTGCGGAAAGTTCAGTGGATCAAGCAGTCGAAATGATGCGACTCGCTAAAATAAAAGCACATAACCTTCAACATCAAAAGCTGGAATAACCAAAGGAATTATTATGGTAGAAATTGAAACACTTGATGATATTGCAGATGAAATAGCGGATAAATTGGGAATTTACAATGAAGAAGATTCAGAACGTTCCTTTTTTGTCGCTGATTTAACTGTTAGAATGAGAGAAGCTTATAAAAATGAAAAAATGTTGTGGGGAAAAAGGGATTAACTTTTCTTTTTTCTCACTATTATTTCCACACCTCTACTGCCATCACATTCATCGTAAGCTGAAATAATGCTGTGTAGAGGTTGTGTAGTACCATCTTCCACGAACATCCCGAGGGCGAAACCTACAAGGATTTTGTGAGTCCTACCATCCGAATCGTAAAGGTTTAATCTATCACACATGCATATTTCTTTGTCATTCTTGTCATATAGACCTGTTTTTGTTCCACACTTCATTGTATCACTCCAATAACATTAATTGGTCACGACTACATGCCTGGCCGGTTACATCGTCTATTCCTGTATCCGGGATTAGGTGATCGAATTTCACAAATACAAAATTTTCATTCACTGAACTTACAGTGCCTTTTTCTTTTGTCTCTATGAATATGACTCTTGTTCCAGGTTCTATAGTTGAAGAAATGCCCTGATTGGCTAATTCCAGGCACAATTTTTCGTAGCCGTTAAATTTCTGTGCGAGGACTGTTAAGCTGTTTCTGCGCTTCAATTTATTCGGTATTGTGTTGAAGGCATCGATCACGGCCACAACAGATTCTTCAAGACACTCGATTACACTCATGAAGTTTAATATGGCGCTTCACATATAAATAATTTATCTATAAAAGATATACGGTCACAAAGATTATATATGAAAAGAACATTAATACCAATATGAAAATCTTAATCTGTGGTGATAGACACTGGACTGATGAAAACACTGTTGCTGAGACTCTATTTCCGTTTATTATGGAATATCCCACTATTATTCATGGTGGAGCGAGAGGTGCGGATACCATGGGCGAGACCATAGCTGAAAGATTCTCTTTAAGAACCACCAATTTCCGTGCACAATGGAGCAGACATGGTAATAGTGCAGGGATAATCAGAAACAGGGAAATGATCAAAGCGAAACCCGATCTGGTACTTGCATTTCACAATGATATAGAGAATTCGAAAGGAACGAAAGACATGATTAAAATAGCGAAAGAAGCAGGAATTGAAGTGAGGGTGATAACAAGTGGATAGAGAAGTACGAGCAGGAGAAATGACGTGGAGGAAATTTAAAGAACAAATGGGAATGAAAGGTGTGGAGAATGACACCCTGGTTAAATTTTTGCATTTACGTACACAAGAACCTGCAGATATGACTGTGTTTGCTTTAGGCATGCCGGAAGAGAAAGATAGGAATTTCGACTTTGGAAAAAGCGATGAAAGGATAGTGATAGAACTTGAAAGCCGAATCAAGTATCTCACGGAAGACTTGGAAAAACTTCACAAAGAGAAAGAAGA
>JAGLQN010000290.1 GCA_023136835.1 Candidatus Omnitrophota bacterium
AGACTTGGTGATCCCGAATCACTGGAGTCCTTGATACAGGGCGGAACAGGAGCAGGAACAGGAGCAGGTACTGTCCTGCCCGATGTCGTACCAATACCTGTGGTGCCACCGGAGTGCTGATGTAGATAATAAATAATAACAAGGAAAATACATGGATGTAAACGGCACAAAATTTCATTCGTTACTCGGGAAGTCTGATTGGACTTCATATGAGAAGTCTGATTGGACTTCATATGATACAGAATTAAGTAGCGAATTGTTGTGGGATGAGCAGGATAATTGTGTCCGCTTGCGTTCGCGATTAATACAGGACAAAGATCAACGTAAACAACAGTTAATGCCATCAGGGCGCCGAGGAGCGGCCAGTGATCATTATGGCAATATTTACTGGATAGGGGATGATGAAACGGAGATCCGGTTTATAAGCAGAGAAGGTGGTCCATCTCTTTGCTACTGGTCTTTGGACAATTGGTATCAAGACAGCGAATGCGAAGAGTCATCAGGCCATTTCAAAACGGTAAAACCTGTTGAACCCAACAAGCCGTCACGCCTCAGGGGACTTACTATCACGCTGAATGCTTATTTGGTTGTGGGAATTATGGAACCTGCAGGTTTGCTAGTATTTGATTTACATGCAGGGAATCCTCCTCAAATAATGTTATGGCCGGAAGAAATCCCTTTTGAGCCATTTGATATGACGAATGCATCGGATGGCGGTCTTTGGATACTCGATAAAAGCGAGCAACCAAAATTCTGGCGTCTGGATGAGAACTTCAGGGTTCTCAGTCTTGGGGCAGAATATATTGATATTGCATATAAGGAACAAAGTGTTTTTCAGCCCAAAGATAGTTCAGATGAATGCCGGAAATCGCTTTGTTTTCCATTGGGAATTGAAATGGGGTTGAGCTCACCCGTCATCGCCGTTGATCCGATATCAATCGAAGCTCTGCCGGATGATACCGTCATTATTTTGGGGTTTGATAAAAGCCATGATCAATTTGTTTTATATCATTATCGGAGGAGCAGACTTTTAGGTGAATATTCCTTTTCTGAACATTTTAAATATCTTGAAAAAGATCCTGAAACAGAAAATTACAAGTTAATTCCTCAAGACTTGGTATTTGTTCGATCAGCGGATATTACGACGGATGATCTTTCCGGGAGTCTATTTGTAAGTGCCGCAGATCGAAAGCAAACTTTTATTTTTAATCTTAAGATGACCATTGAAGGCCTTGAATTAGGCTTGCATGACTGCTACTACCCGATGCGTACAACACAAGGAAAGGCGCTTGTGGTTGCCAATGGGAAAGTGTTTTATGATGCGCAGGATAATTGGATACCGCTCATAGCCCAAAGATCCCATTACTGGAACCAAGGGCATGTGACGACTCGGGTATTTGATGGCAGAAAGCATGATTGTGTGTGGCACCGACTATTTTTAGACGCTGTAATTCCGGATGGGGCTGAAGTTATAATAGATTGTTGGGCAGCTAACGAACAAAAACTGTTCCCGGATCAAACAACTCTTAAAATAGTCACCTGGAAGAGACAACCCCAACCATACTTACGCACTTTAGGGTCCGAACTGCCGTTTCACAAGCCATATCATACAAGTGTAGCTTTATCGCAAGGAACAGATACATGGGAAACATTGCTGCATGGAGCAAAGGGTCGTTACCTGAAAATCCGCCTGACATTCAAAGGGACC
>JAGLQN010000291.1 GCA_023136835.1 Candidatus Omnitrophota bacterium
AAGCACTGCAAATACGGATTCTCGCAAATCTGCTCAACTGTCTCGCGGTCGCTTATGCCCAGGCGCTCCTTGATGATCAAGGCCCCGAACGCCATCCTGGCCGACTTGGCCGGGCAGCCGTTATCCTCTGAAAATTGGTCACCGTAGGCTTCTTCGATCTGACACCAGGGAATCTGCTCGGCAAGAATGATCCAGCGATTATCCCCACGAAGATGGCCGCCGAAAGGAAGGTAAAAATCCTGAAAAGTCAACTGATTGGAATTGTCTTTGCGATACATCCGTGTACTCCAAGTGCAAGGGTTTTTGTCAGTCTGATCCGAAATCCATTCACTTCTCAGATCATAAACAAAATACATCGCATTGTAAAACAGCAACTTACAATTAAATCAGCAAGCCCTAACCCGGCGTAGCCGGAACCAAAAAAGTTAAAATTATTGTTTACGCTGCCAGACATTTCTCCGAAAATCCCTCAAATTGAAAACTTTCATACGGAGAAATTGAACGATGCAAAACTTTGTCGAGCGACACAGCACTAAAATCAAGGGAGTCATCTCCTGTTTTGACAGAATCGTACTTACCGGAACAATACCAGGAGTCTGCTATGCTCAAGGTATGACTTCCTTTCTTTTTACCAACAACATTCGCATATTCGACTTTACACAATGGGCAGAACCTCTTCGACAGGAAATTCGTGAAAATGCCGAAAAAGTCGCTGCTGACAACGGCCTTGAAATCGAATTTATTCGCAAAAAGAATTTCCGAAAAGAAGGTCGGATTAGTGACATTATCAAGCAACGAGGCGATCATCCAGGACTGGTACATATCTACTCGGCGATGGAGGCCTGCACTGCTTATAAACCATGGCACAACAAAACGACTCATAAAACATATCTCAAGACTGTACCTGGCAAGTGTCTGCACTATTACTTCTACTTTATTGATGCCGAGTTGGGGCTGTGTTATCTGAGAGTCCCGACATGGGCTCCTTTTCGGTTGCAGTTCTATTGTAACGGACACAATCTGCTGGCATCGAAGCTCAAGAAGAAAAAGATCGGTTTTCAAATGCTCGATAATGTCTTTGTGCAAATTGACGATTTTGATAAAGCCCAAGAGTTTGCTGACGACATCAACGTGAAAAGAATTCATAAGCGACTGAATAAAATAGTCAAACAATACTGTCCGATCATTCGGCACTTTGTAAATGATCATCACTGGAGTTTCATGCAGGTCGAATACGCCACCGACATAATCTTCAAGAAGAAAAGCGACCTTAAGCTGATCTATGACGAAATTGTCCGTACCGCCATTCACTCGGTTAAACCCGAGAACATCGCCACATTCCTTGGCCGAAAACTCCACGGAGGATATCAGGATGAAATGGGAAATAACTTTAACACGAGGATCGAAGGAACCTGCATTAAACATCGAATGGGCAAAGTAGCCATAAAGATGTATGACAAGTTCGGTATCGTCCTTCGGGTTGAAACTGTGGCCAATGATGTTTCTTTCTTTAAACACCACCGAAGGGTGGAACACCGTGACGGCACATGGGAAATGAAAACTGCGCCGTTGAAAAAATCCATTTACAGCCTGCCAATGCTCATCGAACTGATGAAAGCATCCAATCGCAGGTACATTGAGTTTATTTCTGCTATTGATGACCCTTCCGGCGGAATCAAAGATCTGAACAAAATATCCAGGTCTGTCAAAGAAGATGATCGCAGTTATCGTGGCTTCAATCTCTTTGACGGCGACGACCTTGAACTGTTCAGTGCTATTATCCGTGGTGAATTTAACATCAGCGGGTTCACTAACAAATCCCTGCGTAAAGTCATCAAAAACAAAAAGGGCCATCAGGTGTCCAGACTTCTTAAACGACTGCGAAAGCACGGCCTGATCAAGAAAATCGGTAATACATACAAATACTATCTGACTGCTTTGGGACGCAGAGTTACTGCCACAGCTTTGAAACTGCGCGAAATGTATATCATCCCATCGCTGAGAGGAGTATTTGCATGATGATTTGTATTTCATGACCATTTTGCGTTCAATTTCATTAGTAAGAGACTAAAAGGTATTCCTCGGCTAAACCGCCGAG
>JAGLQN010000292.1 GCA_023136835.1 Candidatus Omnitrophota bacterium
AACAAGTGATTAATGCTGTTCCTCACGCTCGCTTTACAGTTTTGCAAAATATGTCATGGTAGAGGACATAAAACGCAATATGCGTTCGTTAAAACAGTAAACAAAACGGAGGAATCAAGATGAAGGTGGAAAAACTACCGGTAATCTCCAGTCGCATTCGCCGGATCCCTGAAGGTTTCGGTTGGCTGGATCATCGTTTGATACGGGAGGGGCATTTACGCAGTTGTTCAACTGACGCTCTTGGCCTGTATCTTGTTTTAGTAACAGTTGCAGACCGGAACGGGCTGTCGTATTACGGAGACAGTTTGCTCTGCGCGATGCTGGGCTGGTCCCGCGGCCGACTCGAAAAAGCGAGAAAAAACCTGGTAGAGGCTGATTTGCTCGCTTGGTCTGAACCTATTTACCAGATACTTGAACTTCCAGAAATCGGAGGAACCAGGCAATGATTAATCGAGATATTTACTATCGAATACACTATCTTTACAAGCATGAAGCACTATCCGTGGACCAGATATCTGAAGAGCTCAGCTTATCAAGAAGTACTGTGCAGCGCCGCCTGAAACAGGATACATTCAAGGAACGCAAGGATCGAAGTTGCAATAATAAACTTGCTAAGCTTGAGGGGTATATTGATGAACTTCTCAAAAAACATCCTTACAGTGTTATGCAGATTTTTCAAATGCTTTCGGAAGATGGTTTTGAAGGTAGTTACAGTACCGTAAAACGCTATGTTTTAAAAGTTCGTCCAGTACAAAAGAAAGCCTATTTTAAACTCAATTTCTTGCCTGGTGAAGCCGCGCAGGTTGATTTTGGCTACTGCGGAAAAGTTCCCTGCGAAAACACCGAGCGTCGCTTGTCGGTTTTTGTCATGGTGCTGTGTTATTCACGTTATCTTTTTGCTGAATTTATTCCTTGCGAACGTCAGGAACATTTTTTATCTGGTCATCGCAACGCAGTCCGTGACTTTGGAGGTGTTCCCGTTCGCGTCATTGTTGATAACTGTAAATGCGCCGTGCTCAAAAATCGTCGATATGAAGATGTGATTTTTAATCCGATGTATCTGGATTTTGCCGCTCAATACGGCTTTGAGCCGGATGCGTGTAATCCACGAAGCCCTTTTGAAAAAGGAATCGTCGAAAATGCTGTAGGCTTCATCAAAAAAAACTTTGTTTCCGGACGGAGTTTCGGTTCCTTAGCAGAAGCCAATACGGCTCTACGTTCCTGGCTGGACAATGTCGCTAACGTGCGTATTCACAGCGCGACCGGACGTACTCCGCTGGAAATGCTAAACGAAGAACGCAAAAAATTAGGACCGTTGCCATTGATTGAACCGGACTGCGCGATAATCAAACATTGCCGCGCAGACAAACGTTGCCGGGTATGGTTTGACGCAAACAGCTATAGTGTGCCTTCAACTTGCGCTCAGACGTCAGTTAATCTCAAAGCCTTTCCCGCTGAAATCCTTATTTACCGTAATGAATTGTGCGTGGCCAGGCACCGTCGCTGTTACGGACGAAAAATGGACATTGTCGACCCGGACCACCAACAGGAACTGCGTGCAGTACGAAAAAGAATCGATGAACAAAATCTGGTTCACGACTTCCTCAATATTGGAACGGCTGCTGAACAATTTAT
>JAGLQN010000293.1 GCA_023136835.1 Candidatus Omnitrophota bacterium
GATTTATGAGGACACAACATAAATAAAACAAACCATTTTCCAGCGACGTCAAAATGAAACTTTTACAAAGACCGTTTTTCCAATATATCTTTACAACACTTCTCGCCCTTAGTATAGGCATTGACGCCCAAACTGTCTCCGCTAAAACAGATCTAAAAACCGTATTCGATGAAGGCGTAAAATATCTTGCACAGAGCAATCTAAAAAAAGCTGAAAAAAACTTTAAGAAAGTCATCAACACCTCACCGGATAATTATCCGTCCCTCTTCAACCTTTCTCTTTTATACTTTCAGAAAAATGACCTTGATGCAAGCCTCAAATATCTCAAAAGAACTTCCGAACTCAATCCTTTTGACATGCGCGCTAACAAGTTGCTTTCTTCCGCATATATCTTGCTTGAGAATTATGGGGAATCAAAGAAAATCATCTCCGCGATAACAGAGAAGAACCAGGCCGATATCGACAGCCATAAAAAGCTTGGGCTTATCTATTTAAGAGAAAATAATGTCCGGGCCGCTCTTGGTGAATTCACATTAACCAGAAACCTCTCTCCTTCTGATCTGAGCGGCAGCCTTCTTCTCGCGGCCTCCTGCGCTCTTAACAATGACTTTGAAAAAGCCTTGAGCAAAATTAAGAGCCTTAAGGGACAACTGGGGGATAATACGTCCCTGGCCTTTTATGCGTATCTATTAGAGAAAAACAATTTAGCTCAAGACGCTGAAGCCCTTTACAAAAAAGCTAATGTCAGCGACAAGGATGCCATTATCGAAAATCTCATCGATGCATTGGAAAAAGATGTGATCGAAAATGAAACGGAAGGGATTTCTTACATCAAGAAATATGAGAACCCGGAAATCTCAAAACGAATGGCCGATAAATTAAAAAAAGAAACCCTGCCTGGCGCTCAAGCATCAAGCAAATCTTCTAAGGACCGTCCGCTCAATTTAAAAGCGACTTTAACAGAGACCTGGGAAATCTATGATCGAACACCGAAAACCTCAAGCCCGATCAACGGATTGAATGTTACCTCGAACTTAAAAGTAGAGGGCCGGACAGAAAGCGGAACATCTTTTTCCGGAGAATGGGAAGGATTCTTTAACCGGTGGGATAACAATAAACTTGACTACTACAAGATCAACGCAACCAAGCGTAATGATTATGAAGTTGATATCGGAAAATTCTCAGCCAAACATTTCCCTTCCCTGGTAAGTTTCCCGACAGTCTTGGAAGGTATGCGCGTCTGGAAGAAAATAACACCTTCCAAATTTGAACCGACTCAGGCATCTCAATTTGATGAAGCCCCTGAATCACCTCTCAATCTGGGAGAGATCTACAGGGATAACTATGTCGACAGCCGGACCTTTAAAGATATTGAGACCACTTTTGTTGTCGGAAAAACTCAAGAGCGTAAAAACTTTGACGACCGCCGGGAAGAAAATGAGAAGACTTATGAATCGAGCGGGCAATTCGAACAATGGACGCAAAGCTACAGAGCGCATTCCCGTCTCAATAAAGTATTCGATATTGGTGCTTCCGCGTCGATAACGCAGGATATTTCCAGGAAAACAATTGTAAGCTCGAGTACTACTCCTATCGAATCTATAGCTGTCGGCTTAGACGGCGGCATTGATCTGTTAGATAGCGATCTGACCCTTGATGGGGAAATTGCTTATAGCAACTATGATGAAGATACGCTTGAGTTGGAAAGCAAGCATTTAAGGAATCTTGCTTGGATCTTAAAATCCAAATACAAAATCATGGATACAATATCTCTTAACTACGAGCAAAAAGCGATCGGAAGAAATTTTAAAGTTGAAGGCGCCTCGCAAACACAGGACAAAACGAGCCATACGATTGACCTTATCTATAAGCCTAAAAACCCAAGAACCTGGCTCCCCTCATCTCAAACGATCAAGTTTAAACCCGAAATCGTAAGTCCTGACGGCGGCGGAACCACAAAACAAAGGTTTACAACCGTCCAATCGGTTACCGATTTTAAACTTCCCCAGGATTCGAAATTTATCTTTGATTATAAACATTACCGCGAGATAGATAAATGCGTCTGTACAGATTACCTGACAACAACCATCAAAAGCAGCCTTGAATATAACTTAAAGTCCATTCAAACAAAGATCAAACCTTCATACACTTTTGAGCGCAAAGATGACAAGGTTCTGTCTCCTACAGATGAAAAGAAAAAAGAATATGTCTTTAACATTGAAAATAAGTCGATCAAAAACCTGGAATTAGATTACTCGTTCGAACGTGAACGAAAGAAATACAACGGGGCAACAACGAAATCGTATAAACAATACACTAACAGCATTGAAGCTAAATATACCTTTATTCCTTCACGCCTTGACGTCTCAATTAAAGGTTCAAACGATTACAAAAATCCTTCGGACACAAATAAGACGGAGATCTCAGTATTGACCTTTGAGATGAATTATACCTCTAAAAATGGCGATGACCGGTTCAACATTAAGTACGAGAAAAAAGATAACATCTATATCCCCTGGTCGGACAGCTCCGCCTATTACCAACAATATATGAAGTTTAAGTATACAAGAAAATTCTAAAGGAGAGTTTGTGATGCGTACATTTTACCTCGTAATTTTGCTTCTGACATGCGGCTGCACAACAATAGAGCACAACGCATTTGTAAGCCCTTCCGAATCTTTATATTACAAAGCAAACCGATCCTACGAAGAGAAGGATTTCGCAACGGCCATCAGGCTTTACAATGAATTTCTTGAAGCTAAACCCAGATCCGAACTAGTCGTCTCGACAAATTTAAACCTCGGGATGTCCCATTATTATAGCGGAGATTATAAGCAGTCGTATCTGATCCTTAAAAAGCTCGACATCACAGATGAAAATATCAAGAAATATGTCGACGGGATCCTGAAGATATGCCAGACAGAAGCTGGCAGTGAAATTGAAGCTGAGAAAAAAGCTGAGTTAGCCGCGGCAACGGATAAAACAAAAGCCAGCCAGGTCAAGATCAGAATAACCGATGCCTCTATCGACAACTTCGGATCGGTCGTTTTAGTAGGAAAGACAAACAGGATTGCCTCCGTTACTGTCAATGGAGAAAAAGTTGCCCTTGACGGAAACAATGAATTTAGCGCTTCCGTTGCATGGAAAAAGGGGCGTTCAATCACAATTGCCGCAAAAGATGAAAGTGGCGGATTAAGCGAACTCGATTACTTTCCCGATGGCGAAAGCCCTGAAGAGCCCGAAGGCCTCGGCGTCATCAACACAAGTTCAAACAGCATTGAAATTGAGTGGGATGAGAATAACGAGAATGACATAAAAGGATACCGGCTCTTTTACAGATTAAAGAGCGGATCAACCAAGGAAGTCCCGGAGATTATTGAAGACACGCAATATGAAGTCGTCGGACTGCGGGGTTATGTGGAAGGCGCCAATCGAACCTTTGAATTTTACCTAAGAGCTGTCGATAAAATGAACAATGAGTCTGATGATTCTGATATTCTCGAAGTCGTTTTACCTTAATCGGGAACTGTGATAGTCTGGCCCTAATGAGAGGAGGATCGCATTTTTCTATACATCCGATTAATCCTAGCCCATTTTATCGGGGATTTCCCGCTTCAATTCGATAAACTTTATGCTTTGAAGTTTAAGAAAATAACTGGCGTCGTACTTCATACCTTGATCATCTTTGCCTGTTTAATCCTTTTTTCCTGGCCGTATCTTACCCGGTGGAACCTCTGGGTTTTTCTCACACTTATCGCCTTAACCCATTTTGTCCAGGATTGGGCAAAAATTAAATTTACGAGACAATCCAAGCATAACCTCTTTTTCTTTGTGCTTGATCAAGTCCTTCATGTCTCCCTTCTTGCGACACTATTCTTAACGGACTTAAAAAATGGGCAGCCTCCCTTGAATAATAACAATAACGCGCTTATCGCCCTGTACAATAGCGACTTTGTCTGCCTTTATATTACAGCTATCATTGTTTCAAGTTATATAGGTTACTTTATAATTCTTATTTTCAAGAGAGATTATCTAAAAAAAGAAAACCCAGACAATTCTTTCGAAAGAAAATATGGTTTCATCGAACGCTTCAGCATTACTTCAGCCCTTCTTGTTGAAGGATTATCGCCGTTATTGATTCCACTTATTCTTGCCGTAAGGCCTCTCCTCTCTCGAACGATGAAAGAAAAATTGGGCTTGTCTTCCCAATTCGCTTCTTGGACGGAAATACTATTGTCAGGAGCTTTCAGCATCCTAACAGGTTTAATCTTCTATACATTCATTTAGCCCAATGAAAAAAACCGCTATTTGTTTAATCTTAAGCCTGGGCATTGCCTCCCTGCTTTTATTCCTGGAGAATAAGCCCTTCTACCAGATCCTTGATCTAAAGCTCTACGATCTTCAGATGAACCTGCGCAAGCCTCCCGCTGAAGATCCCCGCATTCTTTTCGTCGAAATGGATGATAAGGCCATCCATTACCTTGGGCGATGGCCCTGGCCCAGAAACATCTTTGCAAGTATCATCAACGCGCTCCATTCCCTGGGAGCCAAGCAGATCCTCTTTGATGTTACGTTCGCTCAGCCGACCCAACCGATAGTCGATAAAGACGTCGTCCCGTTTATTTTCGAGGGGAAAAAGGAGATCCAGGAATACCTCGAGGATCAAACAGGCTCATGGAAAGGGCAGGGAACCGTTTCGCAAGAAAACGCCATCGGGGCAATGGAACAAGTCAAAAACGGCTTTTTGGAATTTACCAGCGCTGCCAAACAAAAACTGGATAACGCCATGACCGATTATGACCAAGTCCTTTCGGAATCCTTCGATAACAGCCATTCCTTTATCGGCTATTCTTTCGAGGTCCTCACCGAGCCAAAAGACATTGCGCGTGACCAGGAGAAGCTCCGAATCAAAAAAGATATCACCAGCAGGGTAAGAAACGATTTTGAAAAATCATTTGATAAGCTCCCTCCTTCTCTAATAGAGACCGAAAGCCTCAGCAAAACCGAATTAAATGAAATATTCCTGCGCTCAAAACTTCAGGTCCTGGTTGAAGAAAATATTGAGGTTTCCCTCAATGACGCATCTGCCAGGCTCGATGTCAATCCACAAGACATTGAATCGGACTTTGATTCAGTAAAAAAAGAAATCACGGAGACGAAAATATTTTCATCATTGGCCCAAGATCCCAAAACATCCTATGTTGCCATAACCCAACAATTGGAGATTTTTGATATTGCAACACAAAAATTTTTTAAAGACGCTTATCCGCGCGCCAAAAATATATTTGCGGCAAAGACTAGGTTCGGAAAACCATTGCCTGAAGAACAGGGTTTTTTGAAAGCCATCGATATGGATCCTCCCATTGAACAATTCACCCGGGTTGTTAAAGGCGGCGGTTTCCTAAACGGCATCCCCCATCAAGACGGCGTACTGCGGTTCGTTCCGCTGTTCATCAAATACAAAAATAGCATCTTCCCTCATATCGCTATTGCCAGTATTTTGGACCTTTACAAGCCCCAAAAAATATCTTTCGACCCCGGCAAGCATTTGGTTCTTCATAAGGCAAATATCGACGGGCAGCTTGAAGATATTCGCATTCCCATTGATAAAGAGGGAGCTACATTCATCAACTGGGCAGGACGATGGCAAGACACGTTCCGCCATGTTTCCGGCGCGGATATTTACCGGCTTGACTATCTTAAGGACGCCTACGCAAATAACCAGGGAGATCCTAATAAGTCAGAAAACCTTAAAAAGCAGATCGTTGAAAAAGAAAAGACATTAAAAGAAAAGGTCAACGGCAGCATCTGTATCATCGGCCTGACAGCTACCGGCACCCATGATTTTAATCCGATCCCCTATGAATCAACGTACCCGATGGTCGGAACTCACGGAACCGTCCTGAATTCTATTTTGACCAAACAGTTTATTATACAAGCGCCTCATTCCGCTAACTTAACTATCCTTTTAGTATTGGCCGTGGTTATTGGTTTAAGTTTACCTTTCCTTTCGTCAATAAATGGCCTGTTTTTCACAATCGTTATTTTAACCGGAACTTTTTTTATTTCCCTCTACTGGTTCAATCAGGGCCTTTGGCTTAATCTGGCTTCGCCCTCTCTGCTCTCTCTTTTTTCTTACCTGGGGATCACAAGCTACAAATTCTCAACAGAAGAAAAATCAAAAAGGGAGATCAAGAACGCTTTCTCGAAATATGTTTCTCCCGAGATCATTGAAGAGATCCTTCAGGACCCGTCGAAACTCCGTTTAGGCGGCGACCGGCGAAAACTCACCGTGCTCTTTAGTGACATACGCAGCTTCACGACCTATTCGGAGAAAAGGAGCCCGGAAGAAATCGTCAGCATCCTCAACGAATATCTTGATGCAATGACAAAAGTGATTGTGGAACATAAAGGAACGCTGGACAAATATGTGGGTGATGAAATCATGGCGGTTTTTGGCGCCCCAAGTTATGAAGAACCTGAGGTGAGCTCCCAGCGCGCGGTAACCTGTGCCCTAAAGCTGCTGGAGCGGCTTAAGATGCTGCATGAGAAGTGGCAAAAAGAAGGCCTGGAACCACTGGATATCGGCATCGGTATCAACACGGGAGAAATGGTTGTTGGCAACATGGGATCGGAATTAAGAATGGACTATACCGTTATCGGCGATGCCGTTAATCTCGGGGCCAGAGTCGAGGCCTTAACGCGGCAATTCAATACGCATTTGATCATCACTGAAGCAACCTACAAATACGTTGAAGATATCGTTGACGTTAAACCTTTAGAGACCATTAAAGTCAAGGGCAAGGAAATCCCCGTCATGATCTATGACGTGCTCGGATTTAAGTCATAAACGCGGCAAAGCAGACAGACCTTTCTAAATCACAAAAAAACTGTCTTAAGAAATATAATTTTTGTATACTAAACACATCACAGCTAACTTAATTTAAAAAGGACTTATCATGGATAATGCAAACGACTTAAGAACCATTCTTTATAGATTTAAATTCTCTGAGGACAATGAGCAGGATTTTGTGATCAAGATGGACAGCGAAACCCTTGATATTCTTGATGAACCTAAAGACTCCTATCCGAAATGGGCCAAATTGGAATATCAGAAATGCTCAAATTGCCCGCTAAATGAAAAGGAGCATGAATACTGCCCTGTCGCCATGAAACTTGTCGGAACGGTTGATTTCTTCTGCAATCCGCTTGAATTTAAACATGTTGACCTCAGCGTTGAGACGCCCGAGCGGATCTTCAGCAAAAATGTCGACCTTAAATCGGCTGCTGTTTCGCTAATCGGAATATACATGGCGACCAGCGGCTGTCCGATCATGGACAAATTGCGTCCCATGGCCCGGCATCATCTTCCATTGGCCACAACGCCGGAAACAACATACCGTTCGATCTCCAATTATCTCATCGCACAATATCTGCTAGCCCATCAGGATAAAGAACCCGATTGGCAGCTGAAAAACTTAGGAAGCATCTACGATGCCATTAAAATCGTAAATACGCGTTTTCGTGAACGTCTTCTTAAGATCAGCAGTGAGGATTGCGCTTTAAGCGCCATTTTGACGCTCGATGCCTACGCTTATTACATTAACTTGTCCCTCATCGGCGATACATTCTACACCATTGAAGGCTTATTTGACGAGAGCCTTCAAGCCAAGAGCATTTCTTTTAATTCTAAAGAGAAAACCGAGAACGCTTCCGGTGATACAAGCACCTTCGAATACCAATTCAATTTCAGCAATAATTATGTCACGGAATTAAAATTTGATATCGATGCCGAAACCTTGAGCCTTCTCAACACGCAAAAGAATTCTCTTCCTTCGTGGACAAAGCTTAACTGCCAGAAATGCCCGAATTGCCCGCTCGATGAAAATCAATATCCGTATTGCCCGGCTGCAGCGGGAATTGCAGAAGCAATTGAATCCCTTAACGAGACGCTCGCCATTGAACAAGCTGATGTAACCGTTAAGACCGCCGAACGTGACTTTGCAAAACGCACATCTGTTGCCGAAGGCTTGAGTTCCTTGATGGGCCTTGTCATGGTCACAAGCGGATGCCCTTCTTTAAACAAATTAAGGCCTCTCGTCCGCAACTATCTTCCCTTCGAATCACCTGAAGAACAAGTTTACCGGTCTTTGGGAATGTACCTGCTGCATCAAAAGTTCTCCGCAAAGAGTAAAGACAACCCTGACTGGACCTTGAACGATTTTTCAAAGTTCTTTGAGGAGATCAATACCGTCAATGAATCTTTTTGTTCCCGGCTCCGGGAAATGCCCCTTGACGAGGAAAGCCTTGGCATATTGACCACCCTGGATTGCTTTACCAAATATGCCGGCTTTAAGATCTCAGAAGATAATATCCGCAACCTGCAGACATTATTTAAAAAAAGCTATCAATAAAAAGGGTTATGGTACTTTAGAATAAAGATGTAGCGGTCATTTAACCTGAAGAAAGCGGCCAGGGTTTAAAGGATCCCTTATCCTTTACAATATTCAAACATCAAATTCAAGAAATTATCCCGATTCAGCGGGCCTATCCAACCATCAGCGCCTGCTTCCCGGCATTGTTCCCTCAACTCTTCTAAATACATTTCGCAATTCTTTCCCTTACCATCTAAACTGTCCTGGTTGGCATAAAGAACGATCGTGAGGTATTTGAACTCTACGTAACTTTTTAAGGATGTGATCACTATCTCGGGTTCTCTTTCATGATCTAGCGCATTAAACACAACAATATCCGATTGATGACGGATCGTTTCTTCAATAATATTGGTGTTTTCAGGAACGGTCTGTACATCAATGCGGAAGCCGTATTCCTTGATCTGCTTGATGGCGGATTCAATGCCTATGGTTTGATTCGCCTGGACAAGAACTTTTTTGAATTTGATCTTATGCGATACCTGGTTAAGAACCCTGTTTAACGACTCAAATAAATAATCAAATTTAAAGGGCTTAACGATATAATCATCAATCCCGAGTTTACGGAATTCTTTCTCTTCATTCGCGTAGGCTGTACAAACCAAAATGGGAATCTCCGAATAGTCTTTTAATTCTTTCAATCGTTTACAAAACGTGTAACCGTCCATTTCCGGCATAACACTGTCGGTAATGATCGCGTCGACTTTCTGGTGCGCCATGATCCTAAGAGCCTGATATCCATCATGGGCAATGAGAGGTTCAAAATCTTCCTTTTCCAGTTTCCGCTTTAAATAGTTAACCACATCCTTTTCATCATCGATAATTAATATCTTTTTCTTTATCATTACCCCCTCCTCGCCAACAAAAAAACCTACCCTGAATTTAGGATAGGTACCTTTTTCGCAAGAAAGTTATTCTATTGGTTTGGTAACTGGCTATCCTGTTGATCAGGACCCTTTAGCTTTGCTCCTACTTCGCTTCAAAATTTTCATTTGGAAGCTTCGTAGAACCCCGCGAAGCTAAACGCGAAAGCAATTTAGCGTAGCAGGGGTCCCTACCTTACGATAGGTTTGCCATTTTCAGCCACTACTTTATATATCTATCATAAGTATAGACTATTTTTACCAAATCGGCAATAGTCTTTCTTTAAATGTCTTTCTTTAAAAGCTGGAAATGACTGAGAAAAAACAACTTACAACAATCGCTCAACTTTCTCACGTTCAAAATCGATCACCCTAATCGATGAACGGGTCTTAAACCAAGGTAGCCAATCCACGTATTTCGGCCTTGGCTTTAACGTAGCCGATCCGGCATCATAACACAGCGGTATTCCCCATTTGCCGTTATGCTCGTTCCCTTCGTGATTATGTCCATAAAGAATGGCATCAATAGAAATCCCTTCCTTGATCGCCCCGGTTAAAACTCCCTTCAATTTTGAAGAATCCTTAAGCTGATGCAAAGGCCTAAAATCAAATGGATGATGGTGAAGATAGATCACTCTTTTTTGACATGAAGAAACATCGCCCTGTTTAAGAATTTCCTTAAGAGAGTAAAGCTGACGATCCCCCAATTCTCCTTCAGCCCAAATTTCGTCATACCAATGCAATTCTTCGGTCATCGAATCTAATCCTATGAAGACAATATCTTCGATGATATCTTTCCTTGGAAATTCCCGTTCGTCCCCGTAAAATTCTTGTTGGAACAGTTTGACGAATTTCTTATCCCCGCGTTCCCCTGTGCCGTAATCATGATTTCCAGGAACAAGAAGAACATGTTCAAATCCGGCTTCCCTCAAAGCTGTTATGCCCATTTTAACATCGCGGTAACTATCACTGTGATGCGCGTCATCAACAAGGTCCCCGGTAATCACAATGACATATTCCCCGGCACGGCCTCCTTTTTGGAACTTGATCTTTTCAATAATTTCGTAAAATCTCTCCGCATTATCTTCATAGCCGACATGCAAATCGCTCATGTGAATGATCTTTTTCAAAATAAAATAAGCTCCCTATATCCCTATTATTTTAATCCTTTAATAAGTTTAGCGCCACAACGCGCTTCTTTAACTTCAAGAAACCTATTGCCCGCTCTTGAGAATATGGTAAACACCGGGCTTGTGAAAACCTAATCCGATCGCTCTTTGCGCATGAGCTGCCGCCTCTTTTTGTTTTCCCTGCCGCGAAAAAGCGACCGCTAAATTCGCGTGGGCCACAGCATGGTCTGCTCTAAATTCAGATCCGTCTGAAAATATCGGGTCGCTTCACTCACTTCTCCAGAACATATTTTTTATGTTCCGGTTTCATATCATTACCCTATTGGCAAAGAATAAAATAAAAGTCACCGCCACCTTTTCTTTTTACCTTAAAGGCAAGAAACTAACTGCTGTTAGGACGATAAACAAACCAGGATAAGAATATCTTTCGTGTAAGAATTCAAGATTTTATCCTTTTTAGCTTCTCCAATATAAATATCATAACAAATTTTCAAGCTCTAGCTTGTTAAAAACCCTCCTACCCCAAAAGGTCATGAGAAATCCCATACATACCGTGAAAGCAAGAGCAATCACATAGGCGTTTCGTTCAGCAGCCGTTTCCCCAATAATATCATAAAGAATCCGGATAAAAGTAAAGCAGATGCAGAAATAAACAATAAGGCAATCAAGCGGATTATGCGTGATATACAAAGCATCCAGTTTTTTTAACCTTAACTTCCTCGTCTTATCACCCATCACATCCCTCCTTCTTCACTGACCAATTCCCTGAATTTCCCGCCGCCTGTTTTTTGTTTCAAGTATAAACCGTCAGACCCACGGAACCAATAGGTCCGTTTGAAGAACACCGACCGGAAGTCATCAATCGTCCAATGGATCTTAATGGCTTCAACGTCTTTTCCGTTAACAGATATCCTATCAGGGCCTTCATTGGTCGCCTTCATCGGATAAACATTCAATTCCTTATTCTGGAACCCCCAGAATGTTCCTTGCGTCTCCCCCGAGCAAACAAACGCGGCAAGCCCGACCTTTGGATTATAATAAAAGGGCCTCTCATCGATTTCCATGGTCCGTTCGATTTTCTCTCCTTTAAATCGGCCGCGGATAAATACCAATCTCTCTTTTCTCTCCCCTATATAATCCGTCTTTTCATCTACATTGACAACCCTGAAACGCAGCGTTCCGAAGTATTCATCAAGGGTATAATCTTCTTCGGTCACCCTCCCGCCTTCCTCAATAACCCAATGAACTTGATAGCCTCCAGAGAGGTTTTTCTCGCTCGAGCAGGTAAAGCGGTTAAATTCTTCCCCGGTACCCGGATGATAGGTTTTATAATGCACTACCCGCCCGGCATAAGCAGGCGATACAAGAAAGAGGAACACCACTAGAGAACGGACCGCATAGCCTAAAACAGGGATCCGCGGGAAGCTTCTGAAGAATTTTTTCTGAACGTTCATGTCTTGTGATATACTTCCAATAAATTCAAAGATGTCTTATTATATCGGGGAAACCCCAAAAATGCCAAAAAACCTCAAGAAAATTATGCGCGTCAACCGCGGAAGGTGTAAAAGCCTTCTGCGCCTATTTCTTATACCCTTTCTGTGTGCCTGGCTGACAGGATGCACCAACCCTTTTCACTTTATCAACTATTCTCTTTCGGATACTCCCCGCTACAGTTCTACGGTTAATCCCCCCTATAAAAACCTTAATAGAGAAAAGATCAAGGCCGTCTCTTATAACATTAAACATTCGGCAAAGATCAAAGAGGCGGTCGCTCTATTGAAAAACAATAAAGACTTGGCCGATGCTGATATTCTCCTATTGCAAGAAATGATCCCATCGGCTGTTGAAAAGATCGCCACTGATCTCGATTATAATTATATTTTTTATCCCGCCGTCCTGCACCCTATTCTTGAGGCGAATTTCGGCAATGCCATCCTCTCCAAATGGCCCATTACATTTGACGAAAACATCATCTTCCCGCCGATCAAAGAAAAAAGCCGTCACCGTGTGGCTGTCGCCGCTAAATTGAAAATCAATGGCCAGAACGTTCTTGTCTATTCACTGCACATGGGAGTCTTTATGAAGCCGCGCCAGCGGAGCCAGCAAGTCCAGGGAATACTCGATGCCATCAACGAGGACATTGAATACTGCATCATAGCCGGAGATTTTAATACGATCAAGAAAAAGGACGAGGACGAGATCATCAAGACGTTTGCGCAATCCGGCTTCGAACACGCGACCTCTAATGTCGATTGGACCTACAAGCATTGGTATCTCATGAATTATAAATCTGTTTTTGACCACATCTTCGTTCGAGGACCGAAGATATTACGGTCAGGCAAAGTCGATGACCGAACCCCCAGCGACCACCTTCCTGTTTGGACGGAATTTTCAATGAGGACACAACTTACGGAGTAATAGCGAACGTAAGTTGTTGTCCGAATTGATCCCGAGCAACTATTCTATTCCATCCGTTGCGAGGGACGTTTGATCCCTCGCTTCCGATACCGCAAAGATTGAAGCTCGGGATTATTTCGAGCGTCTATTTATGTCGCTACGCTCCATAAATAATGCCCTCAAGCGAGTAGGAGGCAGATGATTATTGCATCTGCCGTCCTCCCACACCACCGCGCGT
>JAGLQN010000294.1 GCA_023136835.1 Candidatus Omnitrophota bacterium
AACTATCCACCATAATATTAAATTTATCTCTACTACAAAAAACATTAACTTCATTATTCCCTCCGATTATTTTTAATATTTCCAGGTAACCCCCAAAACGCGCAACGTTTTTGGTCAGGTGCAGCGCGTCGTTAGATGTTTAGTTTCTTTTTACCCGTTGTTTTAGCATATTGGGCAAATGATTATAGACTTCATCAGGAATTTGCGAATTCAATTTTCCGTCTGAATTTGCCCATACTTGTTTAAATACGCCACCACTGTCTTTTTTCCATAAACTCAAGCCTATGTCACTACTATGAACCCATAGCCGGGAATCATTTTCCCAATAGAAGTACCACCTCATCGCGTCAGAAAAAAGACGATCAGGTTGATATTTTTTGCTTGTTGCATTCTCTGTTATCACATATTCAATCAAGCTCCCCTTTCCCGTCTTGACATTCAATTCGTAACTTCCATCGGGTGAGGTATATTCACCGAACGTATTTATGATATCCTTATGAGAAACAGTTTTATTTACATTACAAGCCGAGAGAATGAGAACAAAAATCGGTATAAATATTTTTTTCATTATTTTTATCTCTTGCATCTAATGCTAAGATGAGCGACATTACACGTCGTCCGATCGAATTGTTATTCGGCGCGCCCGCTAAGATACGGTGCAATGCTGTTATTAAACAGCCGGATAGGTATTTTCAGTGATTTTTCGCATTCTTTGCGTTTTATACTTTCCTGGAGTGTGAAAAACGAAGGCATCAAAAGGCGGGGATATACTCACTACGTTTAAACATTTGCTCTCTGCTTGCGCGTCCTCTGCTTATAGCGAATTGTTGTAGAATTCCATGAACCGGGTGAATTCCGGCCCTTCTTTTTCTGCAATTTGGACACCGATCGTATATTTTTTATTATCGTCATTTTTCTTCACCCAAACAACCTTCACAGTGATAATAACTTCATCCGTCGTATCCAGATCAACCGCTAATTGAATTTTTTCGTCCACTTTCAATTTGCTGTCCGAGGTAAAACAAAATCCTTCGGATGACACATTATAGATCTTCGCTTCCCGTTCAGGCCGGGGATCATTTCCGATACCATAGGAAGCGGCTAATTCAATGGGAGAACGTTTTTCTCTTCTTTTTTCAGCCATAACTATCTCTCCGCTGCTTTTGATATCCTTCTTATTTCTTATCAGATTTAGATTTCACCATGATATGATTCAGGATAATGCCTCCCACACAGATAAGGACGGCAGCACCCATTCCCGCAAAATGCAGTTCACCATGCAAGAACCACGACCCTAATATGACCGACCCGACAATAAAACCGAATTTTGGAATCCGCCACCAGTTGCCCGGATCAGTTAATAACACAACATCTAAAACATATAAAAGCAAAAGGATAATAGCGGCTATTGGACTGAACAAAAGCTTTAATGTTTTACTGTCCATCATTTTCTCGACAATAGGCCGATTAGACTGCATCACCTTATCAAAATCTTTTATGAATATATAAGAGACCAAACGTCTACACCTGTTTCCATCCCATAAGCCCGCCTCCCCTAACTCTTCACAGGAAGAAGAAAGTTCTTTTGTTACTTTTGTTAATCCGGCCTGCAGACATGTATAATACTGTGTATCATTCCCCTCGGACTCCGTTTTGCATTGATTAATAAATTCCAAGGCTTTATTTTTAAGCCATCCATCTCCCTCGAGAGCAGCAAGCCGCGCAAATTGTTCGGCCATGCAAACCGTTTCACGGTTTTCATCTGTTACGGTAGTTCCCCAATATTCAGGAAAGATAAGCGTATTATCCGTTCTTTGGCAACGGTCAATGGCTTGTTCGATTCTCCATTGGTTAATCATGCTGAGCTCAGCAGCAGCAATGTCCGGACTCAGCAAGCAGCATGCCAACAGGCAGAGTGCGTGAAAAATTTTTGATTTCACCACTTCCCCTCTATCACGATTTTATCCGCGCTAAACATCAGTACTCAGCTAAAAATAGCTAGGTGCTGACAATGATCGATATCCAAGAACTAAACTTTATGCTTCATCATCATACTTGGCTTTAAGCGACTCAACAATATTCGCGTCAGCCAAAGTTGTCACATCGCCCAAGGCCCGCCCTTCGCCGATATCACGAAGGAGCCTGCGCATGATCTTACCGCTTCTTGTCTTTGGTAATTCGGCGGTAAAAATGATCTTTGACGGCCGGGCAATCGCACCGATTTTATTAGCCACATGTTTCTTTAATGTATCCTCTAACTCTTTACCGGGTTCATGGCCTTCTTTGAGGATAACAAAAGCGGCGATAGCCGTTCCCTTGACGTCATCCTTAATACCGACAACAGCCGCCTCGGCGACACTGGAATGGTCGACAAGAGCGCTTTCAACTTCCATCGTGCCGATATTGTGTCCAGCAACAAGCATGACATCGTCAACGCGCCCTAAGAGCCAGAAACAACCATCCGGGTCTATCCTTGCCCCATCGCCAGGAAAGTACGAACCTTCCCACTTGCTCCAATAAGTATCTTTATAGCGCTGTTCATCACCCCAGATGCCGCGCAACATCGACGGCCATGGATTCTTGATGGATAAGTATCCTCCGCCTTCTGTGACCGCTTTACCCTCGGCTGTCAGAACGGTCGCGTCAATTCCAGGAAGAGGCTTAGTCGCTGAACCAGGCTTTGTTGTCGTAATTCCGGGGATCGGGGAAATCATAATACTCCCTGTCTCGGTTTGCCACCAGGTATCAATAATAGGACATTTTTCTTTTCCGATCACTTCGTGATACCAGATCCAGGCTTCAGGATTGATCGGCTCCCCGACTGTTCCCAAAAGGCGCAAACTGGAAAGATCACATCCTTCGGGCCATTCTGTCCCCCATTTCATAAAGGCCCGGATTGCCGTCGGTGCCGTATAAAGAATGGAAACTTTATAATCCTCGATAATTTTCCAGAAACGGTTACGCTCCGGATAGTCCGGCGTTCCTTCGAACATGACCTGTGTCGCCGCATTGGACATCGGCCCGTAGACAATATAACTATGTCCGGTGACCCATCCGACATCCGCTGTGCACCAAAATATATCGTTTTCTTTTAGGTCAAAGACCCACTTTGTCGTCGCTGTAACACTTGTCATATAACCGCCGGTTGTATGAATGATCCCTTTGGGCTTGCCGGTCGTGCCCGAAGTATAAAGAATATAAAGGATATCTTCAGCATCCATTTGTTCCGGCTCGCAATATTCCTCGGCAGCCTCAACCGCGTCGTGATACCATATATCGCGTCCATCCTGCATACTAACTTCATTCGACGCATGCTTAACGACCAGGACATGCTCGATGGTAGGACATTCAGCAACGGCCGCATCAGCGATCTCTTTCAAATGAATCACTTTTCCTCGACGGGATCCGCCGTCAGCCGTGATTAACAACTTAGCCTGAGCGTCATCAATACGGTCTTTCAATGAGTCCGAACTAAATCCGCCGAAAACAACCGTATGAACCGCGCCGATACGCGCGCAGGCAAGCATCGCGTAAGCCGCTTCAGGGATCATCGGCATATAAATGGCCACGCGGTCCCCTTTAGCTACGCCTGTTGATTTAATCGCGTTGGCTAACTTGTTAACAGCCTTATAAACATCATCATAAGTGAGCGTTCTTTTCTCACCTTCCTCGCCTTCCCAGAGAATAGCAGTTTTGCCTCCCTTGCCTGCCTTGACGTGGCGGTCGAGGCAATTGTAGCTGGCGTTAAGCTTCCCGCCGACAAACCATTTGGCGGACGGAACATTCCACTCCAAGACCTTATTCCACTTTTGGTACCATTCGACACCTTCGGCATGCTTTGCCCAAAAGGCCTCGCGGTCATTGACAGCTTCTTCATAAATGGATTCATCTTGTATGTTCGCATTCTTTTTAAACTCTTCGCTTGGATTAAAAACCCGGTTCTCCTCAAGAAGAGTCTTAACTGTTTCTTTATTTTTTTCGGTATTCTCTTCAGACATAACTCATTCCTTCCTTTATCATGTTACTTAATAAGATTAATGACTTCCCTGAATTTTTCATGTTCCGATGATCTTAACAATTCGCAAACGATCATCTCAGTGCTCGTGACATCCCCGCCAAGAGCCCTGATTCGCTCTAATGCAAAATCCTTGTTCGCTTCAGTGCGTGAGGAAATAGCATCACCGACGATCTGGACTTCATATTGACTGTCCATTAAATCGCGAACCGTTTGATAAACACACACATGGGCTTCAATACCGGTGATAATAACCTGCTCGCGGTCCAAGGCCTTAAGGTCCCGCACGAACTGCTCCTGCCCGCAACAGCTAAAAGAATTCTTAGTAACCGGCTTCTGACCATTTAACAATTCTGTAATTTCAGGAATCGTTTTTCCGATCTTATCGGGAGCCTGTTCGGTAATAATGATCGGTATATTTAAAAAATACGCGACACGGATAAGCCCGGCAATATGCTGGATCAACTCATCCTTTTTATGCATAAGACGAGCGAGTTTCCCTTGAACATCAATAATAAGTAAAACTGCGTTTTCCGGTAAAAACATTTATAGATTCTACACCTTAAAATAGCCCCCCGCAACAAAAAAATTGCCAACTTTTGCCAACTTTGTCCAAATTGTCCGGAATAAGCGTATTATGAGTAACTAATGGCTATTTTAATTCAATCCCTACGGGACAATGGTCCGATCCCATAACTGTTTTTAGTATAAGCGCTTTTTTTACTTTTGGAAGCAAATTTTCAGTTACAAAGAAATAATCGATCCGCCAGCCGACATTCCTTTCACGCGCCTTGGTCTTATAATCCCACCACGTGTAATGCCCGCCGTCCTTCTGGAAATGACGTAGCGTATCCACATAGCCATTGCTGATAAATTTGGTCATCCATTGGCGTTCTTCAGGAAGAAATCCGGTATTTTTTTCATTTTGCTTAGGTCTAGCCAGATCAATTTCCTCATGCGCTGTGTTAACATCGCCGCAAATAATGACTTTTTTTCCTTGTTTTTTTAAGCGATTAACCTTTTTTAAGAAAGCATCATAAAAAGCCATCTTAAACGGCACACGCTTATTTCCGGACCCGCCGTTAGGAAAATAGATATTAAAAAGGATAAAGTCTCCGTAATCCAACATAAGAGCGCGCCCTTCGGCATCAAACTCTTTAACACCCAACCCTTCTTTAACCGTTTTGGGTTCAGTCTTGGTGAACACCGCCGTTCCGCTATAGCCTTTTTTCTCAGCAGCCGACCAATATGTTTTATACCCGTCGGGTGACAACAGCTCTTCGGTTAACTGTCGTGGATGTCCTTTTGTTTCCTGCACGCATAATATATCCGGTGATTCTTCCTGCAGCCAATCAATAAATCCTTTTTTAAAAATAGCTCTAATACCATTTATGTTCCAACTTAGAATCCGCATTTTATTGATTTCTCCTTTTATTTGATCCTGACCGGCAGGCGTTTTGATCCCCAAACTCCGGGCCGGTCATCAAACTCTCCGGCGCAGACAGCTTCACACTTAGAACACTGATTTTTATTTTTCAAATTATACTCGCCAAGTTCATACCAATCCCGTTCAATCAGTAATTGCCCGCATTGACCGCAATAGGTGCTTCCCCCTTTTGAATCGCGCACATTGCCAGTATAAACATATTTGATCCCTTTCGCGATCGCAATATCCCGGGCATGGGTTAAGCTCGACGGTTGAGTTGGGGGAACCTCGAGCATCCGGAAATCAGGATGGAATGCGGAAAAATGCAGGGGCACGTCCGCCCCAAGCTGTTGAACGATCCATTCGCACATGGCACCAAGCTCCTGGTCACTATCATTCTCCCCCGGAATAAGCAACGTTGTGATCTCAAACCAAACTTTCGTCTTGTGCTTCAAATACACCAATGTATCCAAAGCCGGCCGCAAAGATCCTAACGTGATCTTTTTATAGAAATCTTCACTGAAAGCCTTCAGGTCCACGTTAGCCGCATCCATATGTTCAAAAAATTCCGGCCGCGCTTCTTCTGTTATATAACCGGCCGTTACGGCCACTGCTTTAATCCCTAGGGCATGACAAGCCCCCGCGATATCGATAGCATATTCGGCAAAAATGACAGGATCATTATAGGTAAACGCGACACTTTTGCAGCCCTTGGCTTTAGCGCATTGGGCAATAGCTTCTGGAGAGGCCTGATCGGTCAAGCTATCCCATTGCCGCGATTTACTGATATTCCAATTCTGGCAGAACTTACATCCTAAATTACACCCGGCCGTCCCAAAAGAAAGAATGCTCGTCCCGGGATAAAAATGATTGAGCGGTTTTTTTTCAATAGGATCGATACAAAATCCGCTGCTGCGGCCATAAGTTGTTAAAATAATCTTCCCGCCGATATTCTGACGGACAAAACAAAACCCGCGCTGCCCTCTCCTTAACGAGCAAAAACGGGGACATAATTTGCAGAGAATACGGCCATCTGCCTGCTTTGTCCAATAACGCCCAACATAATTTTTCGAATTGACGGTATTCATATACATTCGCTTTCAAATTTATTCTAATACTATTCTAAGAAATTTCCATGATAAAAACATCAAGACTTCTTTTCAAATATATATTTTTCAGTTTTCTGGATCCTGAATTTAGGGATCCTGAATTTCATCCTGAATTTCATCTTTTACTCTATTTTAATTCATGTTATACTAATACCACTATTATCTACTAAAACCCGTTTCCTATACCGAGGCAAATAATATGATACACAATAACATCAAATGGATCATTGAAACAGCCGTTAAACATAACGCGTCTGATATTCACCTTTACCCCAACCAGCCGCCCATATTAAGAATTGACGGCCAGCTTACTCCAATGGACATTCCGGCTTTCAAACCGGAAGATTTGAAGCAGATTCTCTTCGACATGTTAAAAGACAACCAAAAGAACACTTTTCTTGAACAGAAAGAACTGGATTTTTCCTACACTGGCGTCGAGGGACATCAGTGCCGTGTCAATCTTCATCTTGGCGAGCAAATGATTGCAGGTACTATCCGTATTACACCTAAAAAAATATTAACCCGGGAAGAATTGGGGCTGCCCATTATCATCGACAAGTTATGTCAAAAGCGTCAAGGGATTATCATCCTTTCAGGTGTCGCCGGAAGCGGCAAGAGCACGACCCTGACATATATGATCGATTTTATTAATCGGCAAAAAAAATGCAAAATCATCATCATCGAAGATCCGATTGAATACTACCATGACTCCAAGCAAAGCCTGATCCTGCAACGGGAAGTCGGAACCGATACGAACACCTTCGCGACAGCGCTGAAATACGCTTTCCGCCAAGACCCGGATGTCGTTGTTGTTGGAGAAATGCGTGACCTGGAATCTATATCAATGGCTCTGACAACAGCCGAGACCGGACACCTTGTCTTAACAACGGCTCACTCTCCTGACGCCACGGAAACGATCAACAGGATCATTGATGTTTACCCGAGCGGCTACCGGGATCAAATATTGATACAGTTATCCCGGAACCTCACAGGTATTATTTCTCAAAACCTTATTCCGCGCAAAGACGAAAAAGGGCGGATGCTCGCCACAGAAGTCTTAACATCGACTATGGCGGTACAAAATCTTATTCGCCGGGGCGCGCTTGTCGAGTTGCGCGCTTTGATGGATTCGGATAGTGAATCCGGAATGTATTCACTTGAAAAATGTCTCAGTGAACTGCTTAAATCAGGCGCCATCTCTAAGAAAACTGCCATCGAATATGCCAACTATCAGCACACCTTAAAACACCATCTTAAATTACAGGAGTCCCAAGAAGTCCTTCAGAAGACAAAAGAAACGTCGCCATCGGAGGCTTCGGCAGATAAACCGCCAGCGGATAAAATTCTGATCATTGACAATAATGACGGCGACAGAGTCGGCCTTGCCATGTTCCTTAAAGCGCGAGGCTATGAGAAGATCGTCCTCGCAAAAACGGATGATGAGGGCCTTGAAAAAATAGCGCTCCATAAACCCAGCATTATTTTGCTGGATGTCAATCCGCTCGACGACTATGAGTTTAAAACATGCCAAAAGATCAAGGAAATACCGGGCCTTGCAGCAAGGACGATTCTCTATACCAGGTGGGATATTAAGCCTGACAATATCCGTTGCGCGCAAAATGCCGGAGCGGTACATCTTGTTTCCAAATCGCTTAATTACGACGATATCCTGCAATCCATCGCAAAATCAGATCCCAAACATTGATATCAAATATCAGAAAGTTCCATTTAAAACCTTTTCATATTTTTCTAATCAATTTCATGCGTCCAGGCCGCAAAGGGCTTATATCCGAAATATTTTAGCGGTATATCAAAATATACGTTTCCTGTTGTTTGAAGATATTTGAAAACGGCGATTTCCCTCATATACAAGCCGCCGCCATTATCTTTTCGGAAAGTGATTTCATCCGAATAAATAAAAGCGCAATATTCAGCTCCCTCATTCTTCATATCAGTATCAAAATATACAGGAATACGATTTCCTCCGGTGAACGGTTTAACATTTTTATAAGTCGATAATTTTTCCGTCTCCACGTCAAAAATGCTCACCTTCATCGTATCGCCTTCGATGTTAGCTTCACCTTCGTAAGTTCCTATCACTTTAAGAGGAATGGCCTCGGTCAAACCTCGATTTTTTGTCGTTGAGCACGCCGCTAGTGACATCATCAAAAAAAATAAGAATAAAACTTTTTTATTCATCGTCTCCATCGCAGGTTCCTTTCTAAACATCATTCTCTTGTCTTTACAAAAAACGGCAGGGAAGCCCTACTTGCCCCGCCAATAGCTAGATCAACAGAATATTCACCGTAGTTTTCAAGTTTCAAACCTTGAATATTAAGGATCAAATTGGCCGAGCTGGACCTCTGGCCCTCAGGATAATTAATATTGATCGCTCCGTTGGTCGGCGGGACAATATGATTTCCGTCCGCGTCGATAACCTTGACGGAAACCTCATGTTTATTGCCCTCACTGGAGAAGAACCTGACCCTAAGGGCAACCGTGCACTGCGGATGAATAACCGGCATTTTCTTCGTCCAGATCGTATCAAACGCCCCCAGCATGTTCAACTTTCCTCCACCTGAAGT
>JAGLQN010000295.1 GCA_023136835.1 Candidatus Omnitrophota bacterium
GTTGGGCAATCTGAAAATGGTCAATGCCTAATCACAAAAGAGGCATCCTATGTTTAAGAAGCAATACTTAGACTTTCACATACATGACAATTGTTTCGTATATAAGGGTCGAAGATTCAACCTTGCAGACATCAAATCTATACGATTTGCTCAAGCTATACATGATGTGCATTATGTAATGGTAGAAACTTCAAGCACCCATCAGGTCTCAATGATTATCGAGATGAAAAACGGTGAAACAGTTAAACTCAAAGAGGCCGATAAACTTTTGAAGAACAGCAACGATGAAGTCGTAGATGAAATCAGAGCCATTTACATAACCATTTCGGAAAAGACATTTAGGCAGCGAGCAGATGCATATCAGGAACAAGTCAGGAATTGCGGTTACTTCCATTACAATGGGTGGAGACTGTATCCTAATGGCAGATATGTAGAATCCGATAAAGGAAAATTCAGCCTTGAAGAATATTCTTTGCATAAACATTACGGATTTTTAGAACTCAGGCCGAAGGCCCCGACTGTTTTCGACAAGATAAAACGACAGGTTTCATCAAAAATGATTGGAATAAACACAAACACCGATACAGATGTAATTTTTCCGCTTCTAAAACACTATTTTGGAATGTCTTGGGTCTCATAGCCACAGATACGATTTCTATGCGTACATCAAGCATTGTGAGTGGATGAAATCGTTGAACTGCTGAAAATGGCCATCAGTGATTATCCTTACGAGGTCATGTATACATGCTTCGAGAAGACCAGTGGCTATGTCGTGGAGACTAACTGAGCCCAACCACTGGTGCGGATGCAAAGAATCGTGCCGCACAGTTCGCCGTTCCAGAGAAGGAGTAACGTTGGCAAAGAGAATGTTTGCTGAGAGCATAAATAGTCTCTCACAATATCTTTCCTTTATTGAAAAGCATTGTGATAAGTACGATGAATTTGATGCTGTTCTATTCAGAGGGCAACGCGAAGATTGGCCATTGCTCCCAAAACTCGCTCGATTGAAATACCGATCGGGTAAAACAGTTCTTGATGCAGAATCAAATATGGTTTCATCTTTCAAGAGGCGGTCGTTACCTTTTCTCGAATCAAAGCCAGAAACTGATTGGGATTGGCTTGCAATCGCACAGCATTTTGGCATGGCAACACGTCTACTTGATTGGACAACAAATCTACTTGCGGCACTGTGGTTCGCTGTAGAAAAGCCGGCAATCTGTAGCAGAGACGGTGTCGTTTGGGTTTTTACGCCAGCGATCGAAGACTACGTTTCATGTGACAATGAAAGTCCTTTCGAGATTGGAGGAACGCGGATTTTTAAACCTAAACACATAAACAGAAGAATTGTGGCACAGAATGGTTGGTTCACAGTTCACCAATACAAAGCGGCTGAGTCACGATTTGATATAATGGAAAAAAACAAAAGATATTCAAAATGCCTGATGAAATTAAGAATTCCTGCGTCAGCTTTTCCAGTTCTCAGATTTGCATTGAATCGTTGCGGCATTAATGCCGCAACGATATTTAACGATATAGCTGGTCTCTGTAAGGATTCTGTGTGGAAGGTTTCCTTGCAAGCTGACGAACCTGTGGAGTGTATAGAGGATTAGATGCCCAACAAATCACTTCACCCAACACCAGAAGCCGACTTGTTTTAGCCCTTGCTAAATTAGAGCAAAACTAAGCCTCAGCGAAAACATCATTCTTCTGGTGCAGGTGAGTTCAGACATTAGCATGAGAATTATTCCAAAGGGAACAATATGCTTGGCGATTTAGTAGATAAAAAATACCCTTCTATTACGGTTCAGGGAGTCTTACTTACCTCTTCTGTGCTTTATCTTGGACACGGTGGAGCAAATATTGCTGTCATAGCCACAGTTGTAATCATTTTGTCTTTATTCGTTTTGCAGTCCATCAATCACAGATTCTATTACTATTTTCCAGGCAATAAATTTACTGGGACGGAAACAAAAAGCATCGATACGTATATCCTGTATGGAATGACGTTTGCGGCCTTTTTTACGTTTATGTGGGGTGTTTCAAATTCATTGGTTATCGGGGTAATTTCCTCTGTATTCATTATTTTTCCAGGTTTTCTATGGAGGATGTTCATTTTTCAGAAAGTGCGAGACAAAATCGCTGAAAATCTCAGCAAAGAGAACATGGTGCAGATTATCAGATGCCCTAATTGTGGTGGTAAGGCCATTTTAGGCCGGAAGGTCTTTAAATGGAACCAGGGCCATGAAATAGTAGAATGTTTAGATGGATGTGGGCATAAGAAAGAAGGGCATGTACCACTTAATATTGGATGATTAACAAGCTTATCACGTAATATGTTGATTCGCTGACATCGCCATTCACCTGACCTGCTACAGCCTGCGGCTTCCGCTGGCCGGTGATGGCGGGGTTAGGGAGAATTAATCAGTTCTAATCTATAATCCTTAGTAGAATAGTATAGTATAATCATTAACTTATCCACCATCCATCGTCCAA
>JAGLQN010000296.1 GCA_023136835.1 Candidatus Omnitrophota bacterium
CATCCTAACAACTTTTAAGATCTGGTGGAAAAACATCGCCCTTAGCATCAATTTGAATTGGCCAATCTGTATATTTGCGGGACTGCTCACGCTCTACATCTTGCAATCCCTGGGAAATTTATATAAAAATAAGCTTAACGGAGTCCATAAAAAAGAGTTCACCTGCGCCATGCTCCTGTTTCTATCCTTTTATTTTCTGAACATGCATGAATATTTTGTGAGTGCCGTCACTTACAGGACGTACTGGGCGGAACCTTTCGGCATATTACTTGTTTCTTTGTTTATCGGTCTTGCCGTCAAGAACTCCCCAAAGAGGTTACAAATACCGCTCATTCTCATTCTGTTTGCCGCTATATTCATCAAGTTTAATTACGAGACAGAACGTGTCCGGGTTTTTAGAAACTCAAGTAAAGATTTAGAATTGCCCCGGGCCCGTATCTTGACACTCAATTCTGATTCATGGAAGAAGACCGTCCGGCAAACAACCGCTTTTCTTAAAAAAGAACTTTCCCCTGAAGAGAATTTTCTCGCTCTCCCCTATGACCCTCTCTATTATTATTTAACCGGTAAAAAAAGCCCGACACGGCAATTGATCTTTTTC
Source organism: Candidatus Omnitrophota bacterium (assembly GCA_023136835.1). Classification (GTDB taxonomy): domain Bacteria; phylum Omnitrophota; class Gorgyraeia; order Zapsychrales; family Zapsychraceae; genus 2-02-FULL-52-10. Next base: position 602 of record JAGLQN010000296.1, read on the forward strand.
CAACACATCAAAATCCCGGAAGAGCAAGAAAGAAAAATCATTCAGGAACTAGAATACAAGCAAATAAATTATGTGCTGCTTTCCAACCGGTCTGATTCTGACGAGCTTGGCCTGGGAGTTTTCGGAAAAACCTATTGTCCCCTTCTGGGAAAATATATCTTCGAGAATTTCACGGTCATTAAGCAAATCGGCAACTGGAATGACCCTCCTGGCTGGATATCAAATCATGGCGTGCGGATTTTAAGAAGAAAATAGCGCGAGGATCCGAAATAGAACCCTCCCCTTCGGTGGGTCTCGCTTAAAATCCCTGATTCCGGGCGAGCCTCTCCATATCAAAAGGCATCCTTTTTAGGGATGCCTTTTGATATGGAGGGCGATGAAGGGCTCGTCCTCGCCTTCCTAACGCTTTTAGATGAAGCGAGGACATACTCATTTCCTTCAAATCGTATGTGGAAAAATGAGTACGAACCCTCGACCCCCTGACCGAAACTAGTGCGCTTAAAACCGTCATCATCGCACTCCTTTTAAACAATGGGCGATGAAGGACTCGAACCCTCGACCCTCTGAATGTAAGTCAGATGCTCTAACCAGCTGAGCTA
>JAGLQN010000297.1 GCA_023136835.1 Candidatus Omnitrophota bacterium
ATCACCCTTGGCTGGTCATCTACCGTTACGGCTTCGATGATGATATTGATCACTGAATTGCCTTCAGAGCGCACCACCCCTGACCAGAATGAGACTGATCCTGCATACGGCGTTCCCTCTGCAAGCTCTGCAGCCTGATTCATATTCCCACTGCAAAGCGATTCATAGATATCATGGTATGCGGGTGAGTGCATTAGCTGATGAAGTTTCAGTATATGGATAATGGACTCGCGCAGCAGTCCTGATCTTATAAAAGACGTTTCCCAGGATGGTTTTTCGAATGCACTGCCGTGCATCCTGCGGAGCATGGAAAGATAAACTGATAAAACCGTCCCATAGTCCGGTTCAGTGTACCATCTAAGCGTCACTGCATCAAGAACAGCCTTTACTACATCCGAAAACCTTACGGCGACGCTATCCTCATAAGGCAGCAGTGTTTCGTAGATATCCCTGAGATCCGCATCAGTAAGTATTTTGCATAGCTCATCAAACCTTCCGGTTTCGTCTGATACTGACAGCAGGACAGGTTCGATGATATCGCGGTTATCACGCAGGACTGACATTATTGCTGAGCGCTTCGTGTGGCTCTTCAGATATTGAAGGTTATAGTAATACCATCTGTCCCATGCCCTGTTGGCAAGCAGATCCAGTACAAGCCCATAGATGTATTCGCGCCTGCCGGAAAAACGGATCACGTCTTCGCCGTGCAGTATCCTGTCTGTTATCGCTCCTGTTATCGCACTGCACCACAGACCTGCCGTTTCCTGTTCATTTATCTTTAGACCAATGTCACGATCAATATCAATGTTGATATCTATCTCAATATCTTTTATGAAATAAATACCAGGATCAACCGCAGTCGTGCCTGCCATACTCTTCCATGTAGCCGGCAGGAGGTTTTTTGCAATCCCATCCAGCTTTGTCTGGAGATCAACCGGATCGCATTGGGCCGTTTCAAGGATATAGTTGCATTCGAATCGATCTATCTCAACAATATCCTGTACCTGATCAGTATTCATAACCACTCTTAACGGATCATTTAATCAATTCGTTCTTGAGATGAGCCTTGATCGTATCGAATCGCTCACATCTTTGGATAAACCTACCTCGTCTGCGATTATGTTGATATCGATCTCTTTGACCTCTTCCCTCGCGAACACCTTTTTGGCTTTAATCTCCTTTGCTGTGCTCTTGGCAACTTTTCTCACCAGCCTGCTTGCACTGTTTAAGGATTTTGCAGCTTCATCGATTGTCTTACCGGTTACTGCGGCAACTTCGGCAGGGTCGGCATTCACAAGATCCGAAACGCTCTTGATCTTCGGCATCTCCTTTGCTATTTTCCTTGCGCTGTCCTCTGTGATACCGGTCACCTTTGTCAGTGGTATCTCCTTAATTATCTCGTCAGTAACCTCATGCGCAAATTCTGCAGTGTAATGCGGAACATTCGACTGGTCAAACACCCGGTTCTTCATCAGGTAGTCAAAGCTGGTCTTCTCCTCAAGTTCTTTAACATGGGTACGGAGAGCTTCAACCTCAGCCCGCTCTTTTCGTATCGTGAAATCGATTACATTGCCCATGTTATCCACAAAAAGATCAACCGATTCTCCCTTTTCGGGAGCTGGCTCCCGGGTTACAAGATTTGCAAACAGTGTTTCATGCGAGAACATCTCAGGTTCAAATTTGAAAACGTTATCCCACACTGATGTGGAAACTTCGTTGGTCTGTATTCCCTCTGCATTGAGCATTCTCTTGGCATCAGATGCTTTCATCCCGGATATTCGGGAAGAAAAGGGAATTTTGCTCTGGAATATTCCCCGGCCGGCAGGGATCTCCTTACCTGACATCCCTCTAATACAGTATGCATAGTACGTGGCTTTCAACATAAACCTGTACTGCACCGGCAGCCTCATTTCAAGATAGTACAGGAACATCGGGATCGTGTATACATGGTTCCTGAACAGGTTGCATATATAGATCTCACCAGTTTCACTGACACTGATAATTGCAAGGAACACCAGCGGACACTGGCAGCACTCCGGACCGGAGTATATGATATCCCGTTTCCTTATGCGCCCGGTCTGTTCCGTGTATCGTTGAACAAGCTCTGCCAGTTTCTCTTCATCATTACTATTTGAGAGGACAAATTCGATCGCCTCAAAATCCAGTTCCATGTCACCGCAGCCATCCGGGAACTCGTCCCTGCATAATAGTTCAACCTCATAGGTCTCCTTAATGGTATTATAATCGCACTGCCTGCTGCTCCCGCATACAACACCATGTACAGGTACAGGGTCTTTCTCACATTCGGCATACTTGAGTGCCACAGCGAAGTTTGTGAACAGTGCTTCGGATTCCTCTGACCAGCTTATCTTATTGAGGTAGACGTTCGATGTTTCTGGAATATCCATTTCGCTGGTATCCGGGTAATGTTTTAAAGCAGATATGTGATACACGGCAGCTGCGCCGCTGACCGGATTATTCAGAGATGACTCGAGTACGATCAGTATCTTGTTTATCTTCGTGTCTTTAAACTCAAGAATCCAATCATCAGTAGTTTGAGCTACAGGAGACCCAACAACATCAGAATTCAGTCCTGCAACGGCTGCGAGAGGAAGTAACTCTAGTGACTCAGCTTCAAGATCGATTTTATGTTTAATATCAAGTGATACCTCAGTAACTGGCTTAGGAAATGTTATCTCAAGAAAAGTAAACGTTTCAAAATACAGGGCCTTACCTGATGTATCAAATGCTGTTCCGCTCCTAAAAGTTAGACCCTTAAAGGTATGTTTTGTCCCCGTCTCAGACGGAAATTCTGTAAAATCATCGATAGACTGTTCCACATTACCGATAGCCGGTCCTGTATCAGGACACGGTATCCCCGGAGTCTTTGGGCGGCACTCTTTGATCTTGTCAGCAATATCCACGACCTTTTCAGTGCACAGCACGATATCGTTCCCGTAGCAGTCCATGGCATGTCCCGGTTCGATGATGATCTTCGTGTCAAGCGGATAGGCTTTCTTGACCTTGAGCCCGTAGACAACTCCATGTCCCAGCATCCTGTTATGGAGCTTGTTCTTCTCAATAACGTATTCCTGCTCTTTTGTCAGGTCGGCGGCTGTTATAAATTTACCGTTAAAGAACTTATTTCTTTCAAAACACACCAGTTCATCACAATTCTCACTCATCTGCTCCACCTCCTTATCGTACGATATCCAGTTTGTTCTGCCTGCAGTACAGATCAATTATCATTGAAAGTAATTTCTCATTGCTCAGGACGATTTGTCTGTAGCTTATGTTATCAATGTTACTGGCTGGTACTGCCGCATCAGCCGTAAATGTCACCTCTGCTAACACCACGCAGCCGTCGTCCCCGCAGGTTGCACAGGGATCGAGACTCTTTTTGATCAAATGCTCCATTATCTCTTTGCACCGCAGGTCAGGGATCTCCATTATATCCGGTTTTTCCGGCTCGGTCTGTAGTATCTCATATTCGAACGTTTCCCGTTTGATCGAGCTCTTAGATGCGGTGTCATCGCACGAACACTCGCTTGCCAGCACCGGCACAGGTTCCACATCGCATTCCAGGTATTTTATACAAACATATACGGTCTTACCCTCTTGTGGGATATCTTCATCCTTTGACGCGAGATTGATCTCGACATCACTTGTCACAACTATCTCGTTCCCATAGCAGTCAAGCGCAATCCCGGGTTTTAGCACGACCATTCCAGGGCATTTATGCGGTACGATCTCAAGTCCGCACACAGCACCCCAGCCGTGTAAATACCTGTTGAGAAGTTTTTTTTTCTCAACAAAATAGGACTGCTC
>JAGLQN010000298.1 GCA_023136835.1 Candidatus Omnitrophota bacterium
AGTTCTCCGAACATTCCGAATCCTTTAGTGCCGAGTTTGTCATCAATGAAGTCTTCCACGATTGAAGCAAACGTTACTGCTATGGCAAGCAAGAATGCTATTACGATAGCATCTGCAAACGAGACTGCCGTTGAAGTTACTTGTGGAGCCATTATATAGGTTAATATTGCTAAGAATATTAAACTTATTAATGAGGTAGCTGTGTATTGAGCTGTTTTGTTGTCTTTATTTTTGGTTTGATTGCGTGTCTTTCTTGGGGCCATGGTGTCACCTGCTGTTTATTTGCGGGATAACCTCCTAATTAAGGAGAGGAGATTAACGTTAATGAGGTCTGGGTGGTAAATTGTGAGGAGGGCTTCGTTTGCACCTGTGTCTTCTCCAGACATCATTTCGGAGTGTAGGGTTTCTACTTGATTGTCAGGGAGTTGGTACACTTCTTTGAGTTGGGAAGCGATAGTTTTTGCTGTTCCTCGTGTTATTTTAAGGGAAATTTGATGAAGGAGTTTTTCTTCGGGTGTGAGTTGTTTTTTGACTGATATTTTGGAATATTTTTGTTTTCCAATGTCAAGGTCAATGTCAATGCCAGTTAGTTCTGAGATGTGATTTTTAATTTGTGTGTCTAAGACTATTAAATGTGCGTTTTGTAGTTTGTGAGCTTTGTGAATGAGCTTTATGTTGCTGATTATACGCTTTTCTGAATCTGTGAGATGTGATGAAAGAGATTTTAATATGTCGAATTTTTGTTTGATTTCGGTTTCTGTTGGTGGGGTAGGTTCTTTGGATTGTATCTTTTTGTGCGTTTGATTTATCATGATTCTGGATGAATCAGGAACAGTCTTGTATCCAGGGAATGCAAGGAATATTTCGATTATTTTGTTTCGTGAAATATCATCAAGGTGGTCTATTCTTGCAAGAATTTCTTTGGTTTTATCGTAGTATGGAATTGATTTAGGGGACAAGGTGAGAACTGTTCCCGAATGCAAATGATTTGAAACTTGTTTCCATACGTCTAATGGGAGAGTTTTGTCTTTTTTGAATTTCTCTTGAATTGCCACAAGTTCATAGTCGTCTGAATTGGAAAGGTGTTCTAATAGGGATGGAATTTGTGGAAGTATGAGCTCAAGATTTTGAGCTGTTTTGTTGTCTGCTTTTGTTAGGCTTGAGGAATTGTAACGCTTGACAAATTCTTCATGACCTGTCATGTCTATTTCAGATGGAATTTTTGAGGAAGTTTCGATTGTTTCAAAAGGTTCTCTGTCTCGTATTTCTTCGTATTTATTTAACCACTCATTGAGTGAGTATTTCACAGCTTCATGATAAATACGTTTGGTGTCAGGATTGGTTACTTCTGAAAGTGGTAAAAATATGTTTTCAACAATTGATTCTACGATGCCTTTGTCGTCAAGATTTGATTGGATTATTGTTGAAAGTTCTTTGCGTGTTATTTTTTCTTCTGGAGTTAAAGTTGATGAGAATTCGTCTAAAGATGATATTTTACGTTGAAGGTCTGAGCCTTCTTCAAAGATTAGGTAATCTCTAAGTTCGTTAAGGTTCTTTGAGTCGTCATATCCACGAAGTGCATTGGAAATTATGTTTATTTTGCGAGTGTAAGATTCGATTCTGTCGTCTATGACAAGTAATAAGGATTCTTCGGTAAGATGGTCTTCGGAAAGGTCTACGTTGGGTAGTAGGTGTTGTTTGACTTTTTCTGTTGTGGGGACAGGATTTAGGTTGAGGGATTCAATGATGAAGGTGTTTATCGATGAGGTACTTTCAATGGCATCTACGATGTCTTTGTCTGTTAGGTTGAATGTCTCTATTGTCATTCCATCTAAGATAGCTTTAGAGATTCTTCCAAGCATGAATGTTATGTTGTCGTCTGTTATGACTGTTCTATCATTAGCAAGAATGTTACCTGCAAGAATATGTTTTTCATCAGGTGTTAAAGATGATAAAAGTGCATCATCCGATATCCAATTTTGTTGCCGTTCATCTCTTGCTTGGGTTGTCATGGATGCTTCCATGAGGTTTTGTACGTGATGTTTTCCGAAATCATAGTCTGATGTGGATGGAGTGCTTCCCCATGGTTTTTTACGTCTGAATTTTGTGGTTAGACGAGAAATTGTTTTGGGTTGAATGCGTACTCGGGAAGATTTTGGTGAGATTGATGTTGCACGTGGTCTTGGGGTGTAAGTAGGAATTTGACCTGTGAATGTTGATGTAATTGTGTAGGGACCTGTTCCTTTTCCGTCTGTCCGTCCGGTTGTGTCTATAAGGATTCCAGAAAGAACGAGTTTGTTACAACGGCGTTTGACTTCACGGGCTCTGTTTTTAGGGTCGGGTTTGAACTCGGTGAGGTCTTGAATAGATTGATAGTCGTTGTAGAGGTCTGAAAATTTGAGAGGTCCACTTGCGTTCTTTAAGACGTTTACTATTTCTTCATCGAGTGTATTTGCCATGTTTATCTATTTTCCGTAAGTATTAAACTTCTGCTTCAAATTTTGAAAGCTGGTCAATTAGGATTTTGTTAAAATCGGATGTTTCAATTTTTCCTTGTAAAACTTTCAGCATAAAATCGTCTGGTAAATCATCCATTATATTGCGAACTTCTTTGAGCGGTATATTCAACGTTTCTGATAGTTTGTCCTCAAAATAATTATTGGTTTCATTTTCTTCACTTATATCTACAGATATATTATAATGAGCATATCCATTTATGACATCCACTTTTTTCTGGTCAGAAAGTTTGATATATGGTTCAACTGAAACTTGGGATTCCTTAACTTGAGATTTTTCTGCGTTGTGTTTGTGTACTTTACGATTTCCGGTCATGGGGTCTACTGATTCATCGAATGGCATGGGTAAAATCTCCTGATAGATTGTTGATTGTTGTTATTTGGTTTGTGAGTATATAAGTGTTTTGGTTAGGGATGGGTTGTGTCGTTAGTAAACTATTGAACGTCTTGAGATGTATATTTCGGTAGGAGTGATTTGAACGTCTAAAAGAATTCCAAAGTTTTCGAAAATTTTCCACTCGTAAGAGTTTATGAATTTTGAAAGCATTTTGTAAAGTCCATCTGGATTGTGATAGAATGTGTGAAGCACATTGGTTATGTATTGTACTGTGAGTTCGTAGGAGTCGTGTGGTTCGTAGTACCAATCTACTATGAAGTCAAGAAGATTTTTAAGAGGGGTAGGATTGGGATATTTTGAATTTAGGGTTGATTCAATTTCGTTTTGCTGTAGGTTGGATGAGGTTGTTTTGATTATTTTGTTTTTTGTGAGTGACCAAGTTGAACCTTTGAAGATGTCGTGTTCTTTGATTAGTTCCCACATTTCTTTGAGAAGAGGAGTTGGAATTTTCTTTTCTGATATGTTGTGTCTAATGTCTCGGTAACCAAGAGTTGATGATTTGTGAAGGTAAATTGTTCGTAGGATTGTTGAAAGTGCTTGAAATTCGTTGTCGGTGAGATAAAATGATAGAGGAGGGATGTGTTGGTCATCGTATGTAAATTCGAAGTCTGAATCTCCGATGTCACGTATCATAATGCTGGGTGGACATTGTCCCATTTTTATAAGACGGATGTATCCAATTAAGTAACCGTTGTTTTCTGTATCGGAGTTGTGATGAAATTCTACGTTGTTGTTGCAATAGTTTAGCCATATGTCTTTTAGTGTTGCATAGTTCTTTTCTTGAGATATTTCCTCTATGCCTGATATAAGGGATTTTGAAAAACCCAAGTATTGAGGAGGCAAGTCTTTATTTCGTAACCAGTCTTTGCAATGTTTTTGAGTGTCTCCAGAGTAGACGTAAGGAAGAGGAATTGAATTGTTTTGAGTTTTAAGTAGACGTTTTTCGGATATTGGGGAATATGAAACTGAATCGTTGCTTCCCCATTTTATGAGTTCTTGAACTTCATCAAGTGACCAACCCAAACAATAAACTACACTTTTGACTTCCCCTTTCGGGTCTTTAGCTCTGCTTGCCGCCTGCCACGAATCCATGTAAATTTTTTCTTTGAGGATTGCTCTTGATAAGAGTTTGAAGTAGTCTTCGAGGTTAGGAGGAACTTCGTTTTTCATGAAAGTGTATCCGTTGAGTTGAATTTCTTCTGACCATTTATTTATTTCGTTGAGAAGTTCATTTTTTGTGAGACCTACTTTGTTTGATAGGAAAACGAGGTCTTCATCAGCGATTACATCCCAATCTGCCCGTCTAACGAATGCAATGTGACGGTAAGCTGTAAGCGGTTTATTTGCTTTACCAAGTAGTATTTGAAATCTTCGAGAAGATGAAACTCCACGAGTGAAATTACTTCCATAGTAAGTGAGCATAATTTGGGAATTTACTGGTTCTTCGGGAGTGCATGTTTCAATTCCTAAGTTTGCAAGACGGGATTTGAGGTCATTGTAGATGTCTTTAGAAGGAGTCCAAATCACTTGATTTCCGTAAGCTTCTTGATTTATTGTGTCAAGTAAACGTTGGAGAAGTGAGTCTCTGAATGTTACGCTGTTTAACCAAGCACCTTTAGAGAATTTAGTTTGTTGGGTATCGTGATACACGAGGAGTTTGCTGTTTGTTTTTGCAGGGTCTCCATAATAGATGTTTTTGATTTTCTTTGCTGTGTATTGACGGAAATTGTATGTTGGCATTGTCGCATCAGAGAAAATAGTTATTTTGTCGTCATTTGTCCAATAGTTGAGGTAATGCATTAATGAATCTTTTGATTCTGAAATGTTAATTGTCCTTACTTTAGTCTTGCGGATTAGGTATTTCATTGTTTCCATTTCGTAGATTAGAAGCTGTTTTTTGGACATTAAGTTTAGAAGGTCTATAAGTGTTAGGATGAGGGAAGAATCTTCTCCTGCAATTAGCATGTCTTCGAAAATTTCGGAGTATATTTTCTGTTTGCGGCGAAGGGCTTCTTGCTTTGCGATACGCATTTTACGTTT
>JAGLQN010000299.1 GCA_023136835.1 Candidatus Omnitrophota bacterium
AAAATCCTCAATCATAAAACGATAATCGAAAAAAATATAACGAAAATCTTGACAAAAATATCGAAATAAGGTATAATTTTATTGTGTGAGGGCAAGTGAAATGGAAAATAGAGAGTACATATATTCACAGTTAGGGGTTTTTCAGATTGATTCGGATGAGCCGGTTTTCACAACTGGCGTGGTATGTCGGTTATTGAACATGCCTGTGTGGGTACTTAAAAAACTTGATAGTGAGCAGATTGTCTCTCCACACAGAAAAAACGATTCAGATGCAAGGATGTATTCACTGAAAGAGCTGGGCTTGGTTAATCATTGTTGGAAATATATGAACGAACATCGAGTGAAGGTGCATGGTTTGAAAATCATTTTACATATGGAATTTAAACAAAGGTAATAGCTAAATTTTTTTGTCTTGATATTAGCAGTCAAGACAATAGAGTGCTAAAACAAACATAACAAAAAGAAAGGAAGGTGGTAGCAATGAAACTTACCCATTGGAAACCTAAGGCAGTTGACCCATTTGGTGAATTCTTCAATTTTGATTCAATACAAAGTGAGTTTTCCCTTCTTCCCGGGTTTGATAGGGGTTTTGGTTTTGGAAAGAATAGTGTATTCCCCGCGGTTGATGTCTCAGCGGAAGAAAACCAGGTAATAGTTAAAGTAGATATCCCTGGGTTGAAGAGAGAAGATATTAGCCTCTCTGCTGAGGGCTCTGTTTTAACTGTTTTGGGAGAAAGAAACTTGGAAGAGGAGAAAAAGAATAAGCGCTTTCACAGGTGTGAAAGATCATATGGCCGTTTCGAAAGAAGTATTGATATCGGAACGAACATTGATCAATCGAAGGTGCGGGCAAAATACAGAGATGGTGTATTAAATATCACCATACTTAAAACCAATGGTTCACAGAAGCGGCAAATTCAAATTGAAGGTTAATTTGCTTCATTTCCTAAGAGATCTCCTCTTAAGGCACTCTTAGGAAAAATGAAATGAAGGGGGCGTATAATGTTAAAAATAGATCGATTTACACAAAAGTCTCAAGGTACCATTGAAAAAGCGATAGAGCTGGCAAGTGAGTTGTCACATCAACAAATTACTACTGATCATTTAGGCTATGCGTTGCTTAAAGAAGAAGGAGGCATTATTATTACATTTTGTAATAGGTTGGGTCTTGATGTCGAGGATTTGCTTAATAAATTACAATGTGAACTGGAAAAACTGCCCGTTGTTGAAGGTGGGCAGCCTGCTTTTCCTCAAATACTCAATAAAGTATTACTTGATTCTCAGAAAATTGCAAAGCAAATGAAGGATGATTATACCGCTCAAGAGCATATTTTCTTAAGTCTATATAAGGAAGAGACGTCCGTTTTTCATAGAGAGTTTAAGATACAAGGTATTAATGAGCAAAGCATATTACAATTAATTGAGCAAATTAGAGGAGGTCAACGCGTGACAAATAACAATCCGGAAGATAAATATCAAGCTCTTCAAAAATACGGGTGCGATCTCACTGCTTTAGCCCAAGAAGGCAAGCTGGATCCTGTCATTGGCCGTGATGAAGAAATTAGACGGGTCGTACAAGTTTTATCGCGAAGAACAAAAAATAATCCTGTATTGATCGGAGAGCCAGGGGTCGGAAAGACCGCTATTGCCGAGGGCTTAGCCCAGCGGATATATACGGAAGATATCCCGGAAGGTTTGAAAAATAAGAAAGTGGTTACCTTAGATATGGGTGCGTTGATTGCCGGGTCAAAGTATAGAGGAGAATTTGAAGATCGACTGAAGGCCGTGTTAAAAGAAGTCGAATCAAAGCAAGGTGAGGTTATTCTTTTTATTGATGAGCTGCATACGATTGTGGGAGCAGGGAAAACAGAGGGATCACTGGACGCAGGAAATATGTTAAAGCCTGCTCTCGCGCGTGGCACCCTTCGTTGTATTGGCGCAACAACATTAGATGAATACCGTCAATATATAGAAAAAGATGCTGCGTTAGAAAGGCGCTTTCAACCCATAATGGTCAATGAGCCATCCGTAGAAGATGCAATTGCAATTTTACGCGGACTAAAAGAGAAGTATGAGGTGCATCACGGTATTAGGATTAAGGACTCTGCTATTATTGCTGCAGCAGCGTTGTCAGATCGATACATTACTGAGCGATTTCTTCCGGATAAAGCTATTGACTTGATTGATGAAGCCGCCTCACGTTTACGCATCGAGATTGACAGCATGCCGCGGGAGATTGATGTCAACGAACGAAAAATTCGGAAATTGGAGATTGAGCACCAAGCTTTGAAAAAAGAAAAGGATGAAGCCTCTCAAGAGCGCTTAAATAAAATCGTTAAAGAGCTTCAGAAGGCAAAGGAGGAAAATAAAAAATTACGATTAATATGGGAAGGCGAAAAAGAGCTTATTGGAAGAATTCGAAAAATAAAAGTAGACATTGAACAAAAAAAGGCTGAGGCAACAAAGGCTGAGATGGTAGGAGACTGGGAGAGGGCGGGTACAATTAAATACAAGAACTTGATTAATTTAAATAAGGATTTGGAGGAACAAAATAGTAAGTTGGTTAAGTTACAGCTACAAGGATCCATGTTAAAGGAAGAGGTGGATGATCAGGACATCTCCGAGATCATTTCAAAATGGACCAATATTCCTTTATCTAATTTAATGGAAGGAGAAACAGAAAAACTCATCAACATAGAAAAGAAATTAAAGGGGCGTGTGGTAGGACAAGATGAGGCCAATGATTTGATCGCAAACGCGATTCGACGATCTCGTACAGGATTAAGCGATCCCCATCGACCTATTGGTTCATTTATGTTTGTTGGGCCAACAGGTGTTGGTAAAACAGAATTGGCAAAATCTTTAGCGCAACTTCTCTTTGATGATGAAAACGCCATGATTCGCATTGATATGACCGAATACATGGAAAAACACAGCGTTTCGCGGTTAATCGGTGCGCCTCCAGGATATGTTGGCTATGACGAGGGAGGACAATTAACAGAAACAATCCGAAGGCGACCTTATTCCGTTGTTCTTTTTGATGAAATAGAAAAGGCCAGCTCAGAGGTCATTAATGTTTTGTTACAAATTCTAGATGATGGGCGTCTTACTGATGGACAAGGAAGGAGTGTAAACTTTAAGAACGCAATTATCATTATGACATCGAATGTCGGGTCGGAACTCATTATGAACTCTGAGAATAAAAAAGAAATTGAAGAAAAGATTAACGATTCAATGAAATTATTTTTCCGGCCAGAATTTTTAAATAGGTTAGATGAAATTATTATCTTTAACCGATTAAAAAAAGAACATATTCGAAAAATTGTTGATATCCAATTGCAAAAGTTACAAGAAAGGCTTGATGAAAAGCATGTTTCTTTAAATCTAACAGCAAAAGCAAAGGCCTTGCTTGGTGAAAGAGGATATGATTCTGCGTATGGAGCGCGACCGCTCAAGCGTTTGGTTCAAAAAAGCATCCAAGACCCAATAGCTCTTCAATTGCTAAAAGGGAAGATAAAAGAGAGGGATCAAATTCAAGTTGATGCCAATAAGGAGAGTTTTGTGTTTCATGAAAATTGATTCTGCTTCACTCATGCCCCACGGCACAAGTTAAACCTATCTCGGACAGTCTCTTAGTCAGCAAGTTATAAAGTTGGTTGGGTGTCCCTTTTTATGTTAAAATGCTCCCTGTCAACAAATTGTAAAAAAATTTATGCGAACTAAAATTATAATAACCATATTAATCATTAGTGTTTTTATTTCACTGGTGACATATTTTTCCCTATTCACAACAGCGGGAAGCAGGGCAATCGTTACGACTTTAATATCTAAATACACTGACGCAAAAAATATAACATTTGAGAATGTGACTGGCACAATTGCGCAAGGGGTTACTTTTAAAAATATTGAAATAAAAAGCGTCAAGGAACTTTCTAATGAGACAATATTAAAAATTCAGAAGCTTTTTATTAAACTAAAGGATTTCAATTACAGAAACATATTTGTTGAAATCGAAAATGCCAGATTAAAGCTGCCCGCTTCAGAACCCATTATTATTACTGGTAATTTGCGGGAACAAATGCTTGATGTAAATATCTATTCGAATGGATTCACAGTAAATGAGATTGTATCTTACCTCCCAGATTTAAAGAAACTTATCCCAATAAAAGGGGAAGTAACAGGGGTTGACTTGTATATAAAAGATCATTATTTTGAACCGAGGGTAGTGGGCGATTTTAAAATAAGCAAATTTCACTACAAGGGGTTTACATTAACAGAGTGCCCTGCGCGTGTGGATATAGAACTAAAAGAAATTCAAAATGACGCGCGATCATTCGGTTATGTAAATATTCGTGATGGAAATTTGCAATCTCAAAAGTCAATTATAAAGCAAATGAAAGGAAGCATAAATTTTTCTGGGCACTGGAATCAGATAAGCTTTAACTTATCCGGAAAGGCTAAAATTGAAAAAGTCAATATTGAGATAGGCTTAAAAGGGTATTTGGATAAGCCGGAGCTAAGCTTGTCATCAGAGCCATCATTCAGTCGCCAGAAATTAATGGTGATGTTAGCTACAGGAAAAAGTTGGCGAAGCGTAGAGAACGTAATGGATGCGGGAATTATTTCTTCATCAGAAATGACCAAAGACTTTATAGACTACTATTTTTTCGCTGGTAAGAAAAATAAATTTGCTGAACTTTTAGGAATACATGATGTGTCGGTGAAGTTCGATAAGGACACTAAAGGAATTGAGGCCAAGAAAGGGGTAACTGATAAGTTAGACATTGGATATGGCATTGAACAACAATCAAATGGACAACAGGAAAAGACTACTAAGCAGAAAATTCAAGGTGAATGCAATCTTACAAATACATTATCAGTTGGTGTTGAGAAAGGAGTCAAAAAGACTCAGAGTTTAGATAATCTAGACCCAGCTAGAGATACAGTTGAAGATGACGAGGTTTATTTTAAATACAAGAAAAGTTTTTAGATTAAAGAGAGGGTAATAATAGTTACCCAGAAGGAGACAGGCAATGGGAGACAAAGGCAAGAAGGATAAGGACAAGAGGGGGCAGCAGAAGCAATCAAAGCAGGATCAAAAGTCAAAAAAGAAATAGGGTAGAGACATTCATTTCGGATGTCTTTTTACTAAAACTTTACTTCCGGCACTTTGGATGCTGATTCAACCGCTTCAAAATACACAGCCGGCTCTGTCACACCCGCTTGGCTCGCAAAAAACCGTCCGAAAAATAAACGCTGAAATCGATTAAAATCTTTAACAGAACGATTGTAGCGCATACGTTCGACAGCTATTCTGTTTTCTGTGCCTTCCAATTGAGCCTGCAAAGCAAGGAAATTTTCATTTGATTTGAGTTGAGGGTAATTCTCCGAAACTAATAAAAGACGTGAAAGGGCACCGCTCATCGCGTTGGCGTTTTCAACCTTTTCTCCGACAGAGGCGGATTTTCCCCATTGGCTGCGAAGTCTCGTCACTTCCGTAAAAATTTCTTTTTCCTGAGAGGCGAATCCTTTGACTGTACTGATAAGATTAGGGATGAGATCATTTCTTCTTTGTAGTTGGTTGTCAACTTGAGCCCATGCGGATTTGACCTCCTCATCTTTTGCGATGGCTTTATTGTAACCGCCTTTATACCAGCCGAAAGCCATAAATAATACGAGTACAATAACGCCCAGTATGATCCAAATTTTTTTCATCTTTTTTCTCCCATAAGATAAAGGAACGTCCTTTACCGTTATCAAATATTTTTACTATTATCTAATTTTCTACCAACCTCCACCTCCACCTCCACCACCTGTCATACCACCACCAAATCCCCCAAACCCTCCTGAAAATCCTCCTCTTGCGCCACCAAATCCAGCTCCGTGCCAATATCCTCCTCGTCTGCGTCCACAGATCATAGAACCCATCAAAAAATATCCCAGAAACCCTGAACGTGAACTTATGATAAATATAAACATTAGTATCGTAAAAAGTATCTGTAAGGGGCTGCTTTTTCGATGAACCGCTTGGTAAACTTGTGCCTCTTGGCCTGTTATTTGGGCACCATATTCTTTTGCTATCAGGCTAATGACGGCAACAGAGCCTTCTTTAATCCCTTGAGAATACTGTCCACTTTTAAAATAAGGGACCATTTGCGCCTGAACTATCTTTTGAGCAATCACATCAGGGAGGGCTCCTTCTAAGTCATAGCCGGTTGTAATCCATGCCTTGCGATCATTAACAGCGATGAGTATTAAAGCACCGTTGTCCTTACCCATTTGACCTATTTTCCATTGATCAAAAAGTCTAACGGAAAAGCCTTGAATTGTTTCCGGTTGGGTTGATTTAATGGTGACGACAGCTAATTGGGCAGTCGTTTTCTTCTCTAATTCACTGGCAAATTTTGTGATAGCCAGCTTGTCATTAGGTTTTAGCAAGCTTGCGAAGTCGCTGACATAACCTTGCCCTCGAGCAGGGATTTTTACTTCTTTTGCCAGTGCAGATGAAATTAATAGAGAGGAGAAAAGGGAGAACGTTAGAATAAATTTAAGTGATCTGCTGAATTTTCTTGTCATAACTGATCTACTCCAACAGCGAGTTTTTTTATTTGGTCTAAATATTTCTCAATGAAAACAACGACTTCCTGATTGGCTATTTTTTCATCATTGCTGGTGTCTTTATAAATGGGCAAAAAGACATTTTCATCAAGTTCAAACTCTTGACAAAGTTGTTTGATAATCTCTGATTTTTCGATAGGTGGTTTCTTACCTTTAAGGCGGATGAGATTCCTGAAAACAGGAATAAGTGAGTTAAGAGATTCTTTTAATAAAGCCTCCATTCCTTTTTTCTTGAGCCCAACTTCTAAGTAAGCCTGACGGATTCGAATGAGCTTGCCCTTAATCTGCTGTTCGCAGAAAAGGCGGATATGTTCCTCTTTGATTGTTAAAGCAAATAGAAAATCCGTACCATATAGCAAGATATAGTTTTCCTTCATGTCAAAGAATTCTATTGGAAAGACATCCAGGGAAGTTTCAATATGTTCCTTGGTTAAGAACAAGGGGGCTGCTATTCTTTTAGAAATCCCCATGGAAACCATCTTGAGACTGTCTGTAAGCGATGCAAAGGCAAGGTTTTTAAAAACAAATACGGAATTAATATCAGAGATTTTAGGAATATAGTTTTTTCCCGCGGCAGAACCATAAATAAAAACAGAAATTAAATGATCCTTATGGATGTCACTCATCAATTTCAGGTAAGGGATAAACTTGTTCTGAACCTCAGGGGGCAATTTTTCAGTGTTAATGATTTTATTATTTTCCATATCGGACTCCTATTTTGGGCAAGGCAAGACATGTTTACGAATATTAGTTTTTCGATATAATAGATCACATATTATACACAAATAATAAAAGATTGTAATAAGAATCTATAAGATGCAATAGGCAGGGGGATCCAATAGAAGCTTCCTGCTTTAGGGGTTGGACTACTTGAATTGAAGGCAATTGTGATTGAAAAGAAGATTTTTCCTGAGAATGGAGACTGCTTTAATATGATAGAGGACGATTTATTCTTTTATATTTTAGGCAAGATGAAACGTTTTGGCCATCCTGAGGCCCCTTTGCAGATTATAAAGAAGAAATATACATTTATAATCGGACACATTGCCGTCCAAATTAGACGAAGTTGAAATTTAGCTGTAAATTGCCTGGAGGTTTGTTGTTTGATTGCTGATGACACGGATCATTCAATCAATCCCAGACGCATCTTCTTGAAAAAATGTTTACGGGTAAAATTTCCATCAAAGTATAAACAGACCATTGGAACTTTGATCTGAATTTTAAATGAGAAAGCATCAAATAGGCAATAAGAGCAACTCACAATTGGGCCAGCAGCGCGTTTTTGGATGTACCAAGAAAGCTTTTGACTTTTAACTTGTTCTGGTTCTCCCTCGTCACGGGAAGAAATACTAGGGCGACTCGGGATCAATTCGCGCTTATAAGTTACATCGCCTAACGGCTTTGTAACTTGCGTGATCATTGAGAGTCCAGACGGGGCAGTGGTTCGATGTAGAAGGTGGCTTAACAGCCACCTCACCATTTTCCGCGGCGAACCATCCTGAGCAAGCGAACGGAGTGAGCGCGTCGAAGGATGATATGTGGTATTTGTACATAACCAAGAATCAAGACAGCCTCTCTTACGGGATCTTTTTATTTTTGTGTTTTTTTATCGGATTCTGCTAGACGTGACTTGAAAAAAGGGTATGATAAGAAGAGCTTTGCACTATCTATAACGTTATAAAATATGGGCATTTATGTCAAAACGACACATATTAATTGCTGATAATAATAAAGAATTTACCGAAGCAATGATAAAGTTATTAGAGGCACGTAACTATAAGGTGGATGTGGCTTGTGATAGCGCTAACACGCTTGAAAAAGCCAATCAATACCCGGACCTTATCCTTCTTGATTCCGGTCTTCCTGGCGTGGAAGGCTTGGAGATATGCAAAAAGATACGCGAGGACTCCAGGCTTGAGCATATCTCGATCATTGTTTTTATGGCAACGGATACCCCTTCCGAGAGAGTGGAAGGGTTTTCTCTTGGGGCAGATGACTGCATTTCAAAGCCTGTTACTGATGACGAATTGATCGCCCGGATGGAAGCTGTTTTAAAGAGGAATCAGGTTTTTCGTCAGGTCCAGGAAGAACAGAGCGCTCTTGCCACAGAATTGAAAAAGATCCTCAGTGAAGAAATGATCACCCCATATTTCCAGCCGATTTATTCGATGAAATCTCTTAAGCCCATAGGGTTAGAGGCTCTCAGCCGTCCTCCGACGAACGGTTTGATCGATAATGCTGATTTTTTATTCAAGACGGCCCTGATCCTCGACATGTATTCCGAGGTAGAAATGGTATGTTGGAAGACAGCCGTTAAGACGTGGAAAAAGGTGATCAATAAAGAGAAGTTATTTCTTAATTGTACGCCTTATTTTATAGAAAACGGCCGGCTTAATGAAGACCTTCTTTCTCAGCTCGATATTAACCCTTCAAGCATTGTTCTGGAAATTACCGAACGCACGGCTATACAAAAACATGACATCTTTTTGAAAGAATTGAACAGGATCAGAGAATCAGGCATGAAGATCGCCGTGGATGATGTCGGCAGCGGCTTTGCAAGTTTAGATACGGTTGTTGAAATAAGGCCGGATATCGTTAAGATCGACCGGCAATTGGTGCGCGAGTTGCATAGGGATGATTTGAAATACAATATTATGCAGGCGATCATATCTTTTTGTAAAAAAAGTGGTGTGATGACTATTGCTGAGGGAATTGAAAAGGAAAAAGAATTGGAAGCTGTAGAAGAATTAGGAGTCGATGCGGTTCAAGGATACTTACTAGCCTATCCCACACCTGAGATTAGCCCGGATATTTTCTCAAAGAAATTCGGGAGCTAGATGAGCGGAATTTATCTTATCGATAGATAAGGTAAATGTAGTCGAAGCACTAGGTTACCTGTGATGTTTGTTTTGCAGAAAGACGGAAATCAATTATCTTCCAGCCATAAGATGTTTTGTCCAGTTCAAAGACCCATTCTTTTCCCGAAGGGAAGTGATTGCTTGTTGGAAAATGGAGCTCCACAGGAACAATCGAGGTATAGACGTCCCCTTTTTTACAGCATAGGAAAGTATAAACGCGGATGCTGCTAGAAAACTCCTTTCCTATGCAGCAAAGAAGATACGACGAACGAAGTGAGGAGTTTTCTTGCCAAAAGTTTTCTCTCCGAGCCCATAAGTCAATAAATCATAAACAGGAGGGGAGTTGTCTTTGTTTTCCCAAAAAGACATTGCTCCGGGGATGGTGTTATTTCCCCGGCAGGTCAATAGAGAATGGACGGCTTTTAAGGCGTCTTTCCGACAGGGTAATTATTGCAATAGTTTTTTCGAATGAAAAGGATTCTGTTAGGACTTGAGGCCTTGTTGTATGTTCATAGGCTCGAGCTGTCATAGAAAAAGAAAGCAAATGTCATGAAAGTTGATCTTAAAGGAAAGCCCTTGATTCTCGCATGCCTTTTATCCTGTTTTTTCTTTTCCGGGTGTGATGCTTTATACCGCCTTTTGGATAAAGAGGGGGCGGAAGAAAAAGCTTTAGTTGGGGATATTATCCCGTTTGAGAGCAATACAACCGTTGAAGAGATACAGTCTTTATTGTATCTCTATGGATATAATGCGGGCAAAATCGACGGAATCTTAGGTTTAAGAACACGTAATGCGATCGAGAAATTTCAGAAAGATAATGGGCTGGAACCGACGCGCTTTGCCGATCAGGGAACATGGGAAAAATTGAGCGTGTTTAAAGAGAATGGGCTTGTGGTAGAAGGGCAATTAAATGCCCGGCTTGTCCAGTCTTTGCTAAAGGAAGCGGGCTTTGATCCGGGAAAAATTGACGGGAAAATTGGGGCAAAAACTAAAGAGGCTGTCAGAGCGTTTCAAAAGGCCCATAAACTGAAGGTAGATGGAAAAATTGGCTATCAGACTCTGAGCCAGTTAGCCTTATTCCTTACGGAGGAACTGCAAAGCGATTAATACTAAGGACTTAACG
>JAGLQN010000003.1 GCA_023136835.1 Candidatus Omnitrophota bacterium
CATTCTCGATCGTTGTGACCAATGATACACGGAACCATGCGATCAAATTAACGTTTAAGGCAACAATATTTGAGGACGTGCCATCGTAAGGATACAATAAGGATTTTTTTACAGCATAGGATCGTAAAAATGCGGATACTACTAGAAAATCGTTCAAAGGTCATCGAGCAAGTGATTTTCTTGTCAATAGTACTGGTTTTAATGGCTGTTGGGGTGGCTGTTGCTCAGGAGGATCAGCAGGGCCAGGAACCGTTTGTCTATGATGATGGCGGACGGAGGGACCCTTTATGGCCGCTCGTTAATTCTAACGGGGCCATTCTTAATTATGAATCGGAATTTTTGATTACAGATCTCGCTTTGGAAGGTATTATGGCCGGTACCGATGGCGAAAATATGGCTATTATCAATGGGCGCGTTTTGAAGGCGCGTGATGCCATCGGGCAGTTTGTTGTGGAAAGGATTGGCGAAGATTCGATTATTTTGAAGAAGGGTAAACAAAAATTTGAACTTAAACTAAAAAAGGGGGAATGACATGTTCCGAAGAGCGATTATCTTAAGTATGGTGGTAGGCCTGATGGCGACAAGTGTTTATGCGCAGCAAAAAGCAACTTCGCAGACAACAGAGGCACCGGTAACGCAGGAAGGCAATGTGAGTTTTGATTTTCGTGATGCTGATATCCAAAATGTGTTCAGGATCCTTTCATTTAAAAGCGGTGTGAATATTGTAGCGGGGCCGGAGGTTACGGGAGTTGTGACGATTAAATTAGACGATGTGCCATGGCAGCGGGCGTTGGAGGTCATCTTGGAGACGTACGGATATGCTTATGAAAAGAAGGGAAATATTATTTCCGTAACAACTATTGAGAACCTAAAACAGCGAAGAGAAAATGCGATGCTTCTTGCCGAGCAGGAAGAATTAGAGACAAGGATCTTTACTTTGAACTTCAGCAAAGCTTCTGAAATTATCGAATCCATCAACAAAATGAAGTCTGAAAGAGGATCTATCAATTTTGATGAAAGAACCAATACGGTTATCGTCACGGATATTCATGATAGGATTGAGTTAATGGCGAAGGTCATTGATACCTTAGATACAACGACGCCGCAGGTTCTTATTGAGTCTAAAATTGTTGAAACTATTTTAAATGATACGGAAAATCTCGGGGTTGACTGGACAGTCCAAGCCACCGCAGCTGGGGCGCAAAGAGATACCACTTGGCCGTTTAAGCGGGGAGGTACGGAGAATAGATATGCGGGGGATGTTGATACGCCTACTACTGGCACTTTTGGAACCTTAAGTTTTTCTGCGTTCCAAGCTGTGCTTGAATTACTCAAGTCAAGAACAGATACGAACATTCTCTCGAACCCAAAAATTGTGACCCTTGACAATAAACCGGCGCATATTCAAGTCGGCACAGAATATCCGATCCCAAGTTTTGGAGCCAACAGTGAAACGGGCCAATTGCAAACAACGGGGATTGAATACCAGAATATAGGAATTAATTTTCAGGTCACGCCCCATGTCAACAATGCCGGATTTGTTACGCTTGAATTGCAGCCGGAAGTTTCGACATTTGCGGGCGAGCAAAGTTTTCAAGGCATCAACGTGCCTTTGATCGGAACAGAATCAGTTAAGACCAGCGTTATGGTCAAAGACGGGGATACGCTCGTTATTGCCGG
Source organism: Candidatus Omnitrophota bacterium (assembly GCA_023136835.1). GTDB lineage: Bacteria > Omnitrophota > Gorgyraeia > Zapsychrales > Zapsychraceae > 2-02-FULL-52-10. The sequence continues at coordinate 1,681 of JAGLQN010000003.1, forward strand.
TTTGATCACAGATGAGCTGACGGACACAATGAAGAAGGTGCCGTTTTTTGGAGATATTCCGGTGCTCGGCCTTATATTCCGAAAATCAGGAAAAACTATAATTAAAAAAGATCTGATTATTTTCATAACTCCGCACATAATTACTCCTGAGATCCCTTTGGATTCTTAAAAAAGGAGTAACGGTAAAAGATTTTATCCCAAAAAGAACAGGGTCGAGGGTGTGTTAATGGTTACTCTATATCTATTCAGGGACAAGAAAGGTTTAAGGTGTTATTTTGTCGAGAGAAATTCTTATTCAAACACAAAAGGAGGAACGGCTTGTTGCCATTATCGAAAATGGCCGGGTCGATGATTTCTACATTGAGGTTGACCGTTTTCAATCTCTCTTGGGGAATATTTATAAAGGAAAAGTAGAGTCCATTCTCCCTTCGATCAATGCGGCTTTTGTAAATATCGGCCAGGGGCGTAACGGATTTCTGTATCTAACGGATGCTGTTAATCCGCTGTTCGAGGAAGAGTTTTCCGGGACGCGCAAATTTATCGATAAAATTTTTGGAAACAAAAAGGCGGAAGCTAAAGCGCAACCCAAGCAAAGACGTCGAGGAAGAAGAGAAAAAAATACCATTTCCCTAAAAGTCGGGCAAGAGATCCTTGTCCAGGTCGTCAAAGACCCTTTCGGGGAAAAGGGAGCCCGTCTTACAACCCACCTCACTTTACCGGGGCGTTTCGTTGTTTATATGCCCTGTGACCAGCAAACAGGTATTTCCAAGAAAATCGAGAATTCCGAAGAGCGCCAGCGATTACGGGAAGTGATCAAAGGGTTTACTTTTGCGAAGAGCGGGGGATTTATCATTCGCACCGCTTCGCTTAAGCAGGGGAAACGCGAGCTTGTACGTGACGCAAAATTCCTCTATCACATCTGGGTTAAGATCTACAAAAAAGCGGAACAACAAAAGGCGCCGGCCCTGATCTATGAAGAGGGGGAATTGACATGGAAGATTGTCCGCGATTATTTGACAGAAAAAGTTGATAAGCTGATTATTGATTCTGAGGAAGAATATCAGAAAATCCGAAAATTTGTTCAAACACTTATCGGCCGTGAAATGGTTAGCAAGATCCAATGTTATAAAGGCAATACGCCTTTATTTGATTCAAAGCGCGTTTCAAAAGATCTTCAAAGTATTTATGATACCCATGTTTACTGCAAATCGGGCGCCTATATTGTTATCAATCCAACTGAAGGCCTGATCGTTGTTGACGTTAATAGCGGTAAATTTAAGACAAAAGCGTCGCCGGGGGATGCGGCCTTTATGGTCAACATGGAGGTCGTCCCCGAGATTGCCCGGCAGTTGCGCCTGCGTGACTTAGGTGGTATCATTGTCATGGATTTTATCGATATGACCAAGGAAGATCACAAGCGCAAGGTTTTGGACGCTTTGCAAAAAGCGCTGGCACGCGATCATGCGAAAACTGAGGTCGGAAGCCGCATTTCTCCTTTAGGTCTTGTTGAAATGACACGGGCGCGAACAGGCAAAACGATTGAGTCAATTTCTTTTGGAAAATGTCCTTTCTGTGATGGACGTGGCCGGGTTAAAATTATCTAAAGAATTAAGAGGTTTCTTAAAGGGAAACAATAAGGAGGTTTAACGTGTACGCAATTATTCAAGTAGGTTCTTCACAAATGAAAGTTTCTGAGGGTGATGTGATCGACGCCCGTCGCATTAAAGAAGAGGCTGGAAAAAACATTATTTTCGATAAGGTGATGCTCTTTGCAAAGGGTTCGGATATTCGTATCGGTCAGCCGTATCTTAAAGATGTGAAAGTGACGGCGAAAGTCGTTGAGCATCACTCGGATGACAAAGTTGTGGCCTATAAATACCGCAAGCGTAAGAATTCGGCGAGCAAAGTAGGCCATCGCCAAAAGCTGACGGTTCTCAATATTACAAAGATATCTGCTTAATGGGGAGAAGAAAGGCCGGTTCTTTTCAAAAGGCTTTCTCCGGTCAAGGGAACCATGATATTTGTCGATGAAGCGAGAATTTTTGTGCAGGGCGGCGACGGCGGGCAGGGATGCGAGAGTTTTTACAGAGACAAATATATGCGTTATCCGAGGCCCGATGGCGGTGACGGCGGTAAAGGCGGAGATGTAATCGTTTGTGCTCAGAGAAGTATTCGCACCCTTCTTGATTTCAAGTTCAGGCAACATCACAAGGCTCACAAAGGCGGCCATGCTAGCAGTAAGGGTAAAACAGGCAAGAATGGAAAGGACTCTATTCTGCGTGTTCCTGTCGGAACGATTATCCGGGACCAGGAGACGGATTTGCTGATCAAGGATCTTTCCGTTGATCAGCAGTCTGTGGTTGTTGCCAAGGGCGGAGAAGGGGGTATCGGAAATGCCCGGCGTAAGACTCGTACGCCGCCTGAAAACGGACAGAAGCGTACTATTGGTCTTGAATTAAAGCTCGTCGCCGATGTTGGGATCGTCGGATTTCCCAATGCCGGAAAATCAACGCTCATATCCAATATTTCGAGAGTTAAATCCAAAATAGCCCGTTATCCTTTCACGACAAAACAGCCGATCCTTGGCATTGTTGAAGACGAGGATGAGTTTAGTTTTATTGTAGCTGACCTTCCTGGCATCATTGAAGGAGCGCATGAAGGAAAGGGCTTGGGCGACCGTTTTTTGCGGCATGCGGAGCGCACAAGGATTTTAATGCATCTTGTTGATATGTCAGGGTCGGAAGGACGCGATCCGCTTGATGATTATCGAAAGATCGATCATGAGTTGGAGGCTTATGGAGATACGCTTGCTTTCAAGCATAAGTTGATCGTTGCCAATAAAATGGATTTGCCGGAAGCTGAAGGTCATTTGACCCGTTTTAGGGATGAAATCAAAGAAAAAATTCTTCCCGTGTCTGCTTTAGAAAAAAAAGGGCTTGAAGAGTTAGTTGGCGAAATCAAAGGTGTTTTATGCTCAGAAAATTTCCAGGAAAAGTAAAAAGAATTATTATTAAGGTCGGTTCGAGCGTGATCGCGACCGATCAAATGAAACCGCGCATGGCCCATTTACGTTCGCTGGTAGCTCAGGTCTCTGCTATTCGTCGACGGAATATCGATGTGATTCTTGTTAGCTCCGGGGCGATTGTTCTTGGAATGGGCGAATTGAACCGCAAGCACCGTTCATCGGATTTAGCGTCATTACAAGCTTTGGCTGCCATCGGTCAAACGGTCTTAATGAGAAAGTATGATGAACTGTTCAAAAGGAACAAGCAGAAGTGCGCGCAGCTTCTTTTAACATGGGATGATTTTGACAATCGCCTGCGGCATAACAACGCGCGCAATACTCTTCGCACGATGTTGGAGTGGGGTGTGATCCCTGTTATTAATGAAAATGATACGATCTCCACAGATGAGATAAAATTCGGCGACAATGACAAGCTTTCCGCTTTGGTGGCGAGCCTTGTTCAAGCGGACCTTTTGGTTCTTCTTTCGGATGTTGAAGGTTTTTATGATCTCAAAGGAGGCGAGAAAAAACTTTTTGAAGAGATCAAAGAAATTACGCGCGAAATTGAAGGCTTTGCTTCGGGGAGATCTTCTCATTCTGTCAGCGCGGTCAATCCGACGGCAAAAAAGCATATGTCGAAAGGCGGCATGGCGGCGAAATTAGACGCTATTAAAGTTGCGACACAGGCCAAGATTCCCTGTATTATCGCTAATGGAGAAACAGAGGACGTTCTACTGCGCATTTTAAAAGGAGAACGTATCGGCACGCTTTTTATGGAAAAAGAGGAGAAGGTATTGGCCCGTAAACATTGGATCTCTTTTGGGGCTAAACCCAAAGGTTCTGTTATCGTTGATAATGGAGCGAGGCAAGCTTTACTCAAAGGGGGCAAAAGCCTTCTTCTTCCTGGAGTTGTTGGCTGGGAAGGACATTTTAAAAAAGATGATGTGGTTGTTGTCAGAGATGAAGACGATCATGAAATTGCCCGCGGGATTACGAATTACTCGACGACAATGTTACAAGCCATAGAAGAAAAAAAAGGTCAGCGCGAACTGATCCATTGCGATAATTTGGTTTTATGTAAACGCTGAATGGTGGATCCCGGATGATGAGCAGTAAGAAATTAGAAAATATGATTGTTAAAATGGTCAAAGAGGCAAAAAAGGCTTCCCAGTCGATGGCCCTTGTCAAAACTTCTGCCAAGAATACTGTTTTACGCAAGATGGCAAAGGCCTTGGTGGCTAACACGGATTATTTGATCAGAGAAAATAAAAAGGACCTCAAAGCAGGAGCAGCGAAAGGATTATCCAGTGCCCTTGTGGACCGTTTAACGCTCAATGAAAAACGCGTTAAAGGCATGGCTCGGTGCCTTCTCGATACGGTAGCCATTAAGGATCCGGTGGGGGGAATTATTGAGACGATCAAACGGCCTAATGGTTTAGTGATAAAGAAAGTGCGCGCTCCGATGGGTGTTGTCGGGATCATTTATGAGTCACGGCCTAATGTGACAAGTGATTGCGTGGGGCTATGTCTCAAATCCGGAAATTCTGTCATCTTAAAAGGGGGGAAAGAGGCTTTTTATTCGAATAAAGCGATCTATTCTATTTTAAGAAAGGCATTGAAGGGAAGTAAAATCCCGCCTGAGGCGGTACAATTTGTTTCCACGACGGACCGGGCAGCGGTCAACATCCTTCTTCAGCAAGATGAATATGTTGATCTTATTATTCCGCGTGGCGGAGAAGGATTGATCCGTTTTGTGGCTGACAACACGCGTATTCCGGTTGTCAAGCATTATAAAGGGATATGTCATACCTACGTCGCTAAGGATGCGGATCTAAAGATAGCACAGGCGGTCTGTTTCAACGCTAAAGTTCAAAGACCCGGAGTGTGCAATGCCATGGAAACCATGCTGGTGCACAAGAATTGTGCGGCCCGCTTTTTGCCGAAAATGATCAAGGTTTTTCAAGAAGCCGGCGTTGAGATAAGAGGGTGCCCTGGAACACGGTGTATTGTTAAAAAAGGTGTTAAGGCGGCAACTCTAAAGGATTGGAGTGAAGAATATCTTGATATGATCTTGTCGGTTAAAGTTGTTAACAGTCTTAAGGAGGCGATCGATCATATTAATACATACGGTTCGCGTCATTCGGATGCCATCATTACACGCGATAAAAAGCAAGCCGACCAATTTTTTAAATCGGTTGATTCGGCATGCCTTTATGTCAATACGTCGACGAGATTTACGGATGGTTTTGAATTTGGCTTTGGCGCGGAAGTTGGAATAAGCACAGATAAACTGCATGCACGCGGGCCTATGGCCCTAGAAGGTTTGACGACCTACAAATACGAGATCCATGGTAAAGGGCAGATACGCCAATGAAGCGCATTGGGATTTTAGGCGGAACGTTTAATCCGATCCATATCGGGCACCTTACGATTGCCGAGATGGTTCATGAGCAGTTGAACCTGGATAAGGTGATTTTTGTCCCTTCAAATCTTCCTCCGCATAAAAGCAGTAAGAATGTTGTCTCGGCTGGGGATCGTTGTCATATGATCCGCTTGGCCGTTCGAGGAAATCCTCGTTTTGAAGTTTCTGATTATGAGATCAAAAAAGGAGGAAAATCCTACAGTATAGAGACAGTAAACCATTTTCGTGACAGCTATCCTCCGGGGACCAAGTTGTTTTTCATTATCGGAAGCGACGTTCTTCCGACGTTACGCACGTGGAAACGTATTAATGATATTTTTAAGATCGTTTCCTTTGTGTCGGTCAACCGGCCTGGATTTAAGGAAAAAAAATCAAAAGTCAAATTAAGATCGATCACTGTTCCCGGCCTGCAGACCTCTTCGTCGTACGTGCGCAAACGCATAACATCAGGAAAGACAGTGAAATATTTAGTGCCGGATAATGTCTTGAGTTATATCGAGAAGAAAAGATTGTATAAAATAAATAATTCTAGAAAGGAAAAGCATGGCAAGAAGAGCGAAAGATGAAATACAATTCGGGACCGATGGATGGCGGGCGGTCATCTCTGATAATTTTACATTCAAAAACGTTGCTATCGTCGGACAGGCGATCAGTGATTGGATTAGGAAAGATCTGAAACCCATTGGCGGATGCAGGAGGGTTGCCGTTGCTTATGATACGCGTTTTCTGGGACGGGAGTATGCGCAAATTATCGGATGCATTTTTGCCAAAAACAATATTAAGGTCTATTTCTCTGATAGGCCGGTTCCTACACCAGCGCTAAGCTATGGAGTTGTCAAAACCAGGAGCGTTGCCGGGATCATGGTCACGGCAAGCCACAATCCCGCAAAATTTAATGGCATTAAGATCAAGACAAGCCAGGGCGGCGGGGCACCGACGGAAGTCACCAAAAAGGTTGAGAAATATCTTGAGAAGACTCCTGTGAAAACCATGGATTTTGATAAAGCAAAAAAAGAAAGGAAGATCAAGGCTCGTAATTTTAATGAGGCCTATTTGAAGTTTATGAAAGATTATATCGATCTTAAACGTATCAGGAAAGCAAAGTTCAAGGTTGTTCAAGATGTCATGCATGGCAGCGGCGGACGGTTGCTTGAAGAAGTGCTAAAAGGAAGTCATATCCGCTTATCATTGATGCGCGCCGAGATCAATCCGTATTTTAACGGAGGGAAGCCTGAGCCGGTCGCGGAATATTTAGACGATATTTTAAAGAAAGTTAAAAAGGAAAAATTCGATCTCGGTCTTGTTCTCGACGGTGATGCGGACCGTATCGCGGCCGTCGCGCCGGGGGGCGAATTTATTTCTCCGCAGAGGATACTAGGGTTGATCACGTTGCATTTGGTGCGTAATTGCGGGCGTAAAGGCGGGGTTGTCAAAACAACGTGCGGAACTGTGCTTATTGATAATATTGCTGAGAAATTAGGGCTTAAACTTTATGAAACACCCGTTGGGTTTAAATACATCTCTGATTTGATGGTTTCCGAACGCATTGTTGCCGGCGGGGAAGAAGCCGGCGGCATTGGCGTGCAGGATTATATCCCTGAGCGCGACGGAACATTAGCTGGGCTGCTTTTGCTTGAAATGATGGTCTATGAAAAGAAAAATATTAAACGGCTTTTATATGATATGGAGAAAGAATTCGGCCGGTATTATTACGAACGTTCGGACTTAGAATTAAAGGGCAGGAAGTTTGATGAAAAGCGCATGAAAGCGATCAAAAAACTTTTAGGCAAAAAGGTTGTCAAAATTATGGATTATGATGGAGTTAAACTTACCTGTGAAGATAAAAGCTGGTTAATGCTGCGCCCATCGGGAACCGAACCTCTTGTGCGCGCCTATTCCGAGGCTAAATCGTTAAAGAAGGCTAAGGAATTAATCAAAGTCGGTGAGGCGTTACTGAAGAAATAATCTTTAATGATCTATTGGGTCTCATATTACATAATCAAGACCATTGGGCAGATCTTCTCTCCGCGGACTATATTAGGGAAGGAACACATCCCTAAGCAAGGCGGCTTTATTCTTGCCAGCAACCACAAGAGCAATCTTGATCCTTTCCTTATCGGCCTTTCTTTTAACCGCCGGATCAGTTACATGGCGAAAGATTCTTTATTCCGCAATCCGATCACGCGGTTTTTCCTTGATCATGTTGAGGCGTTTCCGGTTCGAAGGGGTGCTTCCGATGTCCGTGCGCTGCGGGAAACACTAAGACGCTTAAAAAGGGGGCTGCCGGTTGTTGTTTTCCCTCAAGGCACGCGGCAGGGTTCTGGGAGGAGCAGTAAAACACGTCCAGGAATCGGTTTTTTAGCCGTTAAGGGAGGCGTTCCTGTCGTTCCCGTACATATTGATGGGTCAGATAAAATTCTGCCGCCAAAGAGCAGATTTCCAAAACGGGGCCGTATTACCATATCATTTGGGAGGCCTTTATCCTTTTCTGAAGGTCAGCCATACCAGGAAATTGTGACTTCCATTATGAAGGAAATTGAAGCCCTTTCTTAAGAACCCTCAAGTTTTTTCCTGCCATCTATTTTAGAGAAAATAATTGAGGAGTCGGGGTATTTACCCCGACTCCTCATCCTGCGCGAACTCTGGCGATAGCGAAGAGTGATTCGAAGGATCTTTTGTTTTGGTGAGATCCTTCGATTCGCCCTTTGGGCTCACTCAGGGTGAGCAGTCGGGGAGGAGAAGAGCTCCCCGACTGCTCAAAATAATTCTATTGACAAATTGATGAATTTTGCGATAATGATCAGCTCAGATTTATAATTCACTATTTATAAGTCAATATTGTTGTTTATGAACCTTTTAATTCGCAGTCATAAAAGGTTTATTTTCCGAAGTTTTGCGTTTAACTTCGAGATCAAAAATCCACAAGAAAGAAGGTAATTTTTTTATGAACGCAGAAAAACAAGCACTGATGGCAGAATTGTATAATGATACTTTCCGTGATATCAAAGAGGGAGAGATCGTTAAAGGAACAGTGGCTGCTGTCAACGAAAAGGAAGTGGTTGTTGATATTGGTTTTAAGTCGGAGGGATTCGTCGGGATCGAGGAATTCCGTAATGTTGAGAATTTAGAAGTAGGCAGTGAAATCGAGATATTGATCGAATCGATCGAAGATGATGAAGGACGCCTTGTCCTGTCTCATCAAAAAGCAGAAAAACTTCAAGGATGGATGAAGCTTGGCGATTCTATTAATGAAGGGGATAACGTCGAGGGAAGAATCGTCAAGCAGGTCAAAGGCGGCTTTATCGTCGATGTATATGGAGTGGAAGCGTTTCTGCCGATGTCCCTATCGGCATTCAAGGGAGTTCCTTCCGAGGAGATCATGGCGAACAAATATACATTTCAGGTCGCCAAGTTAAACAAGCTTCGAAGAAACTTGATCCTTTCCCGCCGTGAAGTCGTTCACAAAGAAAAAGAAATTGTTCGTGACAAGCTATGGAATGAATTAGCCAAAGACCAGAAACGTGTCGGGGTCGTTAAGGGCATCACAGATTTCGGGGCCTTTATTGATCTTGGCGGTGTTGACGGCCTGTTGCATATTACGGACATGAGTTGGACGCGCATCAATCATCCTTCTGAGGTTGTCTCGGTAGGTGATAAAGTTGAGGTCTTGGTTTTAGATTTTGACCGTGAAAACTCAAAAGTTTCTTTAGGCCTTAAGCAGATTATCGAGAACCCGTGGGCTGATATCTATGACAAGTATCCGACCGGAACAAAAACTAAGGGGAAAGTCGTTAATGTGATGCCTTACGGAGTTTTTGTTGAAGTCGAGCGGGGCATTGAAGGGTTGCTGCATTCTTCGGAGATCACATGGCAGAAGAAATTAGTTAATCCTCAAGAAATGTTCAGGGTCGGCGATGAGATTGAAGTCCAGATTATTAATGTGGACAAGGACTCTAAGAGGATTTCTTTGAGCATGAAGCAGCTCGAAGATAACCCTTGGTTGGAAGTTGAAAAGCATTATGCGGTTAATGCGCGGGTGAAGGGTATTGTTCGCGGATTTACCGATTACGGCGCATTTGTGGAATTAGAATCCGGACTTGAAGGGATGATTCATATTTCTGATATGTCTTGGACAAAAAAGATCAATCATCCGCAGGATGTTCTTGAAAAAGGGCAGGAAGTGGAAGTGGCTGTTTTGGCCGTTGATGCCAACAATCGAAAGATTAACTTGGGTCTCAAACAGATTCAGCCGAATCCATGGCCGCAAATTGCCGAAAAATATCCAGTTGATACAGAAATGGAAGTGGAAGTTGTTTTGAATTCCAATTTTGGAGTTTTCGTTAAATTGGAAAATGATGTTGAAGCTTTGGTTTATTCATCGGAAATCGACAAGGAAAAAGCAGCTGCTTTGAAGCTGGGGGATAAGCTGAACGTGAAGATCATAAAAGTTGATATCGAACAAATGAAAATTGGGGTCAGTGCTCGCCCCTGAGCTTAATAAAAATCCGAAGCCCGTATATCACCTTTGATTATGCCTCGAAAAGAGAGAATTAAGGGAGTATTCGGGTTTCGGATTTTTTCAGTCAAGGAAAGTAAAACTTTCCTGGACTACGACACTCACTTTTCTAGAAAATATTAAAAAGTAATGAGTAAGGAAGCGGATTTGACCATGGAAATTAAAAAGCTCATCCAGAATATTGCCCGATCAACGACGGAAATTATTAATGTTGAGGGTTTGGAAAAGAAGCTTTTATCCAGCCAGAAAGAGAAGAAACCTTTATGTATCAAAGCGGGATTTGACCCGACTGCTCCCGATATCCATTTAGGCCATGTTGTTTTGCTGCGCAAGCTGAGGCAATTCCAGGATTTGGGCCATCAAGTCTTTTTCTTGATCGGCGATTTTACGGCATGTATCGGCGACCCGACGGGGCAGATTCAGTTGCGGCCGGTACTTGGTTCTGCAGCCATTAAAAAAAATGCCAAGACTTACAAGAAACAAGTTTTTAAGATCCTTGACCAGGATCCCAAAAAATTAAAAGTTGTTTTTAACAGTACGTGGCTGGATAAACTTTCCGCTCAAGAAGCATTGCAGCTTGCGAAGCATTCAACGGTTGCTCAAATGCTCGCGCGGGCAGATTTTAAAAAGCGTTATGAAGAAGGCAAGGAGATTAGCATTCTGGAATTCGTTTATCCTCTTTTGCAGGGGTATGATTCCGTTCATTTAAAGGCTGACATCGAGCTTGGGGGTTCTGATCAAAAGTTTAACCTTCTGATGGGGCGCCAAATGCAGGAAATTTATGGCCAAGAGCCCCAGGTTGTCATTATGACGCCGCTTTTAGAAGGGACTGATGGTGTTGCGAAGATGAGTAAATCTCTTGGGAATTATATCGGAATCAACGAACCTGCTGATGAAATTTTCGGAAAGCTCATGTCTATCAGTGATGAGATGATGTACAAATATTTTGAATGTTTAACGGATTTTGACCTAAATGAGGTCGAAGGCCTCCATCCCAAGGAGGCTAAATTGAAATTAGGCGAGTCTATTGTTGAGCAATTCCATGATGCACAACAAGCGGTTAAGGCCAGGAGCCATTTTGAGAAAACATTCGCTCAACGCCAGGTGCCTGAAGAGGTTGAAGAGTATGTTTTAACCGGAAATAAACAGGGTTTAGTTGATGTTTTGATTGAAAAGGGCTTGGTCGCGTCAGTGCGGGAGTACCAGCGGCTTATAAAACAGGGAGCGGTTAGCTATGAAGGCGGCAAGCTAACCGACCCGAATTGGGCTCCTAAAGCGGGTGTTTTGAAGATCGGGAAACGCCGGTTTTTAAAGCTGGTTTAAGCGGGTTCTTCAAGCTCATAACTGCAATAATCGTAGTAAATTAGCACCCTTACAGAATAAATAAAACCGCTTGACAAAATTTAATTATTAGTTATACTTGACTAATTATTGTTCTGCTTTACTAAATACTTATTGTGTTTAGCTACGCAGAACTGTTCCTACGAAGTCAAAAGCGGGAACATTTTGGCGAAGTAGAATTGTGCGCTGCCCCTGTAGCTCAGTTGGTAGAGCACGTCCTTGGTAAGGACGAGGTCACCGGTTCGATTCCGATCGGGGGCTTTTCCCCGAGCGCAAGTCTCGACGGATTTAATAAACATAAATGTCTTAATCAATAAGAGTATTTGTAATGCGTGAACCTATACAATTTCAATGCACAGAATGCAAACGTATTAATTACAATTCCATGAAGGATAAGAAAAAACATCCTGAAAAAATAGAACTCAAAAAATATTGTCGGTTTTGTCGTAAACATGTTGTTCATCGCGAGATGAAAAAATAATGTATAACGAGATTGAAGGCCTGTAGCTCCAACTGGCAGAGCAACGGTCTCCAAAACCGTGTGTTGTAGGTTCGAATCCTACCAGGCCTGTAAAACTAATAAGCGGATGATTGGAAAAGTTAAAAAATTTATTTCAGAAGTCATGGTTGAACTCAAGAAAGTATCTTGGTCAACGCGCAAGGACTTGATTGATGCAACATGGATCGTGTTTTTAAGTTCAATTTTTTTAGGCGTCTTTATTGGCGCGACAGATTTTGTTCTTTCAAAACTTGTAGGGATAATTATTGGATAGAATTATGAGTGAGATGAAGTGGTACGTTGTTCATACGCAGACAGGTTCAGAAGAAAAGGCTAAAGCCGGCCTTGAGAGTCGCATGACCTCAACCGAGCTGAAAAGTTATATCGGCGAGATCGTTGTTCCTACCGAGCAGGTATCGGAAGTCCGCGGCGGAAAAAAGCGTATTACAGCCAGAAAATTCTTCCCGGGCTATATTATGATCAAGATGCTGATGAATAAAGAAAGTTGGTACTTGGTCAAAATGACACCCGGAATTACTGGATTTATTGGGCCGGGACGAAGGCCCACGCCTATTTCCGAGGAGGAAATAAACGCGATTATCAGCCGCACTGAAGATACCGAAACCAAACCGATGCCGAAAACCGTTTTTGAGATCGGCGAATCTATCCGTATTGCTCAGGGGCCGTTTGCGAATTTTAATGGATCAGTCATGGAAGTGTATCCTGACCGCGGAAAATTAAAAGTCAGCGTTTCCATTTTCGGTCGGTCAACGCTTGTTGAGTTGGAATACTGGCAAGTTGAAAAAATATAAAGGACATCATGGCAAAAGAAGTTGTTGCGCAAATTAAATTATATGTTCCTGCGGGACAGGCGAATCCCGCCCCGCCGGTTGGTCCGGCTTTAGGCCAACATGGCGTTAATATTATGGGTTTTTGTAAGGCTTTTAATGACCAAACCAAAGGGAGAGAAGGCCTTATTTTACCTGCGGTTATCAGTGTTTATAAAGATAAGTCTTTCAGCTTTATTATCAAAACGCCCCCAAGTGCTGTTTTGATCAAAAAGGCAGCCAATTTAGCCAAAGCTTCGGGGATGGCCGGCAAAGAAAAAATCGCCCAGATCACAAAAAAACAAGTTGAAGAGATCGCCAAGACCAAGATGGAAGATCTTAATACGAATGATCTTAGTCAAGCGATGGTAACCATTGAGGGGACAGCGAGAAGCATGGGAATCGAGGTGGTGGCATAAAATGGTTAAATTAAGCAAACGCATGAGAGAAGCACAAAAAATATTCGATCAAGGCGAAATATTTTCGCTGGAACAAGCTATTGAAAATGTTGAAAAATTCCCAAAAGTCAAATTTGATGAAACAGTTGAACTCCATCTTTCTTTGAACATTAATCCTAAGAGCTCTGACCAGATTGTGCGCGGCACAGTTGTTCTGCCTAACGGGCTCGGCAAGGATGTTCGAGTGGCTGTATTTTGTAAAGGCGAGCTTGAATTTAAAGCGAAAGATGCTGGTGCAGATTTGGTTGGATCTGCCGAGTTGATCGATAAAGTTTCAAAAGGTTTCCTGGGTTTTGATGTTGTCATTGCGGCTCCTGACATGATGCGCGATTTAAGTAAGCTAGGAAAAGTCTTAGGTCCAAGAGGGTTGATGCCTACACCGAAAGCCGGAACGGTCACAACGGATATCGAACGGGCTGTGAAAGAAGTGAAGGCCGGAAAAATCGAATTTAAGTCTGATAAACAAGCAGGAATCCATGTTGGCGTTGGGAAAAGGTCATTTTCTAAGGAAAAATTAATTGAGAATACAAAACATTTGATCGATGCCATTAATCATTCAAAACCGACTGCGGTTAAAGGGCACCTTATTAAAACGGCGTCAGTAACAACAACAATGGGTCCTGGTTTGAGGGTCGCACTATGAAAAAAGTTGGTCTATTATACCGCGAATCTTTAGTCAATGAGGTTAAAAAGGGTGTTACCGATAATGATAATGTGTTTGTTTTAAGTTATTCCCAAGTTTCAGGACTGCAGATGAGTAACTTAAGAAAGAACCTCAAGCAGTCAGGAGCGAATGTGTGTGCGACGAAGAATTCGGTTGTCCAATTAGCGCTCAAGGAAATGGAATATGAAGAGCTTTCACAAAAAGTATCCGGTCAGACTGCTGTGGTCTGGGGGGGAACTGATTCTGCTGAAATTTCAAAAATATTAATTGATTTCGTGAAAACTTCAGAGAATGTTGTTGTTCAAGGCGGACTACTTCAAGGAAGGATCCTCGAGCAGGAAGATATTCAAAAATTATCTGAATTGCCGTCAAAGGAAGTTCTCTTAGCGACGCTTTTTGCTGCTATCCAATCGCCGTTGACGCGGTTTGCTGGGGCTCTTAATGCTAAAACAAGAGATCTGTTATCTGTATTGAAACAATTAAGAGAAAAAAAGGGAGGAAATGAAAATGTCTGACGATACAGCTGTGGAAAAAACAGAAGAAAAAAAGGAGAGCGTTGAGCTTTCTTCGAAATTGGAAGAAGTTGTTAAGACCATCGAGCAGTTAACCGCTTTGGAGCTTTCCGAATTGGTTAAAGGACTTGAGGATAAGTTTGGTATTCAGGCGGCTGCACCTATGGCTATGGGCGCTATGATGCCGGGAGCGGCTGGGGCTGCTGCTGGCGGCGAAGCTGCTGAAGAAAAAACAAGCTTTGATGTTGTTCTTGCTGATGTCGGTCCTAACAAAATTTCCGTTATCAAGGAAGTCAGAGCGGCCACAAGTCTAGGCTTAAAAGAGGCTAAAGATTTGGTTGAAAGTGCTCCTAAAGCTGTCAAAGAAGGAACGACCAAGGAAGAAGCTGAAGAGCTTAAGAAGAAGCTTGAAGCCGCTGGTGCTAAAGTCGAATTGAAGTAAGCGTGCAGTTTATTTCTTCGAAGAACAATGGTGGGGGGAGTATTTTGTGTCATTTCTGTCTTTGACAGAAATTTCCCTCTTAAAGATATTGGTAACCGCCAACTTTTATCTGGAAAATTATGGAAAAACTAAAAACTAAAGACTTTCGTAAGTTCAGTGACGATTTTGTATTACCAAACCTGCTGGATATCCAATCGGTAGCCTATGAAAATTTTTTACAGCGTTATATCGCGCCAGAAAAACGTGGTGATCAAGGACTAGAAGAAGTTTTTCGCGAAGTATTCCCGCTTGAAAGCTATGATGGACAGATCAAGCTTGAATACATGAGCTATATGCTGGGCAAAGAAAAATATTCCGCTTTAGAATGTAAGCGTCGCGGTATGAATTATGCCGCTACCTTGAAAGTAAAGCTGCGTTTGATTACGCCGGTTGATATCAAGGAGCAGGAAGTTTATTTCGGTGATTTTCCACTCATGACAGATACAGGCACGTTTATCATTAATGGCGATGAGCGTGTTGTTGTTTCACAGATTCAGCGCCCGCCGGGCGTTTCCTTCGAAGAAGAAATGCACCCGACCGGAAAAAGTTTTTACCATGGGCGTATTATCCCCTCCCGCGGAGCGTGGTTTGAGATCAAATACGATCTCAATGACGTTCTTTTGGCTTATATTGATCGACGGCGGAATTTTCCCGCGACCCAGATTTTGAGAATTATGGGGCTATCGAGCAATGAAGACATTAAAAAAATGATGGGGGATGATTTCGATAAATTGCAGCCCACTTTTGAAAAAGATCATACAACCAACAAAGAAGAAGCTCTCCTGGATTTTTATCGCAAGATGCGTCCTACCGAACCGGCCACCATCGAGGTAGCTGATGCGCTCTTCTTTCGTTTGTTTTTTGAAGCCAAGCGATACGATTTAAGCAAAGTCGGGCGTCATATTATTAACCGTAAATTAGGCATGAAGACTCCTTTAGAGAACAGGGTGCTTGATATTGCGACGGTTGTCGAAGTGATCTGTTATCTCGTCGGTCTTCGCGCTGGAAACGGGGAAACGGATGATATCGACCATTTGGGTAACCGGCGTATTAAAACGGTCGGTGAACTCGTTCAAAACCAAGTACGTATCGGTCTTGCCCGTTTGGAACGTTCCATTAAAGAGCGTCTTGTTGTTATGAGCTCTTTTGAAAACCTCACGGCCCACCATCTGATCAACTCACGCCTTTTCTCGAATCAAATCCAAGATTTCTTTGCTCGAAGCCAATTGTCCCAATTTATGGATCAAGTCAATCCTTTATCCGAGATGACGCATAAAAGACGGCTTAGCGCTTTAGGGCCCGGCGGATTATCCCGTGAGCGTGCCGGCTTCGAGGTTCGTGATGTTCACCCGACGCATTATGGGCGTGTTTGTCCGATTGAGACTCCTGAAGGACCGAACATCGGCCTTATTGCGTCTTTAACGACATGTGCCCGGGTTAATGATCTAGGCTTTATTGAAACACCTTACCGCAAAGTTGTTAATGGGTGCCTTACCAGAAAAACGGAATATCTTACGGCGGATATGGATCAGAATGAATATGTTGCGCAGGCAAATGCCGTAGTCAATAAAGATGGGAGTTTTAAAGGTCCTGATGTCTTATGCCGTTATAAGACAGATTTTCCACGGACACGTCCCCAAAATATTGGATACATGGACGTCTCTCCTTTACAGATCGTATCTGTGGCGGCTTCTCTTATACCGTTTCTAGAACATGATGATGCCAACCGTGCTCTGATGGGATCGAACATGCAGCGTCAGGCTGTTCCGTTAATGATCTCCGAAGTGCCTTATGTTGGAACAGGCATGGAAGGGAAGGTAGCGCGTGATTCTGGCGTTGTTGTGATCGCCAGGGAAGATGGAACGGTTAAAAAAGTTGATGCAAGTGAGATTGTCGTCGGCGGCACAGAGTATCCGTTGAAGAATTATCAACGGACTAACGCCAATACATGTATACATCAAAGGCCGATTGTTCAGATTGGGGATAAAGTCAAAGCGGGTCAAGTTATCGCTGATGGGGTTGCGACAAAAAACGGCCGTTTGGCGTTAGGACGTAATGTCCTGGTGGCTTTTATGCCATGGCGCGGATATAACTTTGAGGATGCTATTCTCATTAATGAAAAAATCGTCCGTGACGACGTATTTACTTCTATTCACATCGAGAAATTTGAAGTGGAATGCCGTGAAACGCGCTTAGGGAATGAAGAGATTACGCGCGACATTCCCAATGTCGGGGAAGAAGCTCTTATTAGTCTTAACGAAGATGGGATTATTCGCGTGGGGGCAGAAGTTAAAGCCGGCGATATTCTCGTTGGGAAAGTAACCCCGAAGAGCGAGAAAGAACTTTCTCCCGAAGAACGGCTGTTAAGAGCGATTTTCGGCGAGAAGGCGGCTGACATTCGGGATACGTCTTTGACCCTTTCCCCGGGCATTGAAGGCGTGATTGTTAATACCGAGGTCTTTCAGCGTAGCGAACGCGGAAGGAAAACCAAAGAGGATAAGGCTAAGGAAAATGAAGCGATCGAGAAAATCAAAGCTTTCTACAGACAAGAAATCCGATTTACAGAAGAAGAGCGTGATACGAAATTAGGCAAACTTCTGGGTATTAATAAATCGAAGTTAAGCAAAATTAAGTTTGATGATTTTGAGGAAGAATCCGAGGAAAGAGAAACAGCGCGTTTCTATGATGATAAGATCGCTGAATTAATGGAAGAGGAAGCGCATGAGATCGAGCGTGTTAAACGCGGCGACGAGCTTCCGGCTGGTGTGCTTAAAAGGGTGGTGGTTTATGTTGCGACGAAACGAAAACTTTCTGAAGGGGATAAAATGGCGGGTCGTCATGGAAATAAGGGTATCGTTTCGCGTATCTTGCCGGAATCCGACATGCCGTTTTTAGCTGATGGATCAGCCGTGGATATTGTGTTGAATCCGCTTGGTGTTCCTTCGCGTATGAACGTTGGGCAGCTTTTGGAAACGCATTTGGGATGGGCGGCTAAAGCGCTTGGTTTCTATGCGGAAACACCTGTATTTAACGGAGCGGTCGAGGGAGAGATCCACGAAAATCTCAAGGAAGCCGGTTTACCGGAAGATGGAAAAGCTGTTCTTTATGATGGTTATACCGGTCAGCCTTTCGATCAGAAAGTGACTGTCGGTATCATTTATATGTTGAAGTTGAACCATCTTGTTGATGAGAAAATCCATGCGCGGTCGATTGGCCCGTACTCCTTAGTGACTCAGCAGCCGTTGGGCGGAAAAGCGCATTTTGGCGGTCAAAGATTCGGGGAAATGGAAGTTTGGGCCCTGGAGGCTTATGGGGCGGCCTATACTCTTCAGGAAATGCTGACGGTTAAAAGCGATGATGTTACCGGAAGAAGCCGTATGTATGAAGCTATTGTGAAGGGTCAACAAAAATTAGCTCCAGGAACACCGGAATCCTTTAACGTTCTTGTTAAAGAACTTCAAGGCTTGTGTCTTGATATCAAGATGGTGAGGGCCGGTTCTGAAGGGGATGGTAAACTTTCCGAAAAATCAAAGGACAAGAAGAAGTAAAATGATAAAAAAACTCGATGATATTAAAAACAAAGACAGAATTACTATTCAAATTGCTTCAGCCGATGTGATTCGCTCATGGTCTTCCGGGATTATTAAAAAGGCGGAAACGCTCAATTATAGAACTTTGAAACCCGAGAAGGATGGCCTTTTCTGTGAAAAGATCTTCGGGCCCGTCCGGGATTGGGAATGTAATTGTGGAAAGTACAAGGGTATCAAGTTCAAAGGCATTACATGTGACCGTTGCGGAGTGACCGTGACCCGGTCTTCCGTCCGTCGTGAACGTATGGGACACATTGAGCTGGCTTGCCCGGTGACCCATATCTGGTTTTACAAAGCCGTTCCAAGCCGTCTTTCGGCATTATTGCAGGTTGGTTTACGCGACCTGGAAAAGCTTATTTACTATGAAGAGTATATTGTGATCGATCCGGGCGATACGCCTTTGAAGCTAAAACAGTTTCTTTCCGAAGACGAATATCAAGATGCTTTGGTGAAATATGGAGCGGCGTTCAAGGCGAAGATCGGCGCTGATGCCGTCCGGGAAGTTCTTAGAGAACTTGATCTTAATGTGCTGTGCAAGAAACTACGTAAAGATCTTGAGAAGTCAAATCCCGCCGGAACGAATGCCAAGAAGATTGCGAAAACTCTAAAGATCGTTGAAGATTTCAAGAGTTCGGAAAATATGGCCGAGTGGATGGTTTTGGATGTACTGCCTGTGATCCCACCTGATTTAAGACCTTTAGTGCCTCTTGAAGGGGGAAGGTTCGCGACTTCTGATCTAAATGATCTTTATCGCCGTGTGATCAACCGAAATAACCGTTTAAAGAAACTTGTTGATCTTAAGGCCCCTGAGATTATCTGCCGTAATGAAAAGCGCATGCTTCAGGAAGCGGTCGATGCGCTTCTCGACAACGGCCGCCATGGCCGTCCGGTATTGGGTTCCGGTAATCGTCCGTTAAAGTCTTTGTCGGATATGCTTAAAGGTAAGCAGGGGCGCTTCCGTATGAACCTTTTAGGAAAGCGCGTTGATTATTCAGGACGCTCTGTTATTGTTGTTGGCCCGACTCTCAAATTGCACCAGTGCGGATTGCCTAAAAAGATGGCTCTTGAGCTCTTCGAGCCGTTCATTATCCGTAAGCTTCGCGAAAAAGGATTTGTTCATACGATCAAGGGTGCCAAGCGAATGGTCGAGAGAGCCAAAGTGGAAGTCTGGGACATTCTTGATGAGGTTATACAGGATCATCCTATCATGCTTAACCGTGCTCCGACGCTGCATCGCTTAAGTATTCAAGCATTCTATCCGGTTCTTGTTGAGGGCAAAGCAATAAAGCTGCATCCGCTTGTGTGTGCGGCGTTCAATGCTGACTTTGATGGGGACCAAATGGCCGTGCATGTTCCGCTTTCTCTTGAAGCGCAGATCGAGTGCCGATTAGAACTTTTATCGGTCAACAATCTATTCTCACCGGCCGACGGACGGCCTGTTATTTCACCTTCCCAAGACGTTGTTTTGGGCCTTTACTACATTACCAAAGAAGAGGAATTAAACAAGGAAGATGACAAGGTGTTTGCGTCTTCAGACGAAGTTGTTATCGCTTATAATGACGGCATGCGAAATATCCACAAGCGCATTAAATTACGGTTGGACCAGCCTGTCTGGGGAGAAGAAAAACCGTCGCTGATCATTTCTCAAGAAGAGGTTTTAAAAGCCGCTGAGGGTTCAAAGAAAAAGAAAGACCAGAGCAACTGGGTCATCATTGAGACGACAGTCGGCCGTGTTTTGGCCAATGAATTGTTGCCGGAAGGTTTTGGTTTCGTCAACGAATTGCTTACTAAAAAAAAGATCGGCGCTGTTATTTCTGATTGTTACAAAAGGTTTGGGCAGGCCAAGACAGTTCAATTGCTCGATAACCTAAAAGATTTTGGTTTCAATAATGCGACGCTCGCCGGGATCTCGATCGGAATCTCTGACATGACCATTCCGAAAGAAAAAGGTGATATTATCAAGAACTCGAGACAAGAAGTTAGTAAGATCGAGGATCAATATCGGAAGGGGATTATTACCGGTCGCGAACGCTACAACAAAATTATTGACGTCTGGACACATACGACGGAATCTATTTCTGATCTGGTGTTCAAACAAATGGAACCATTCAATCCCGTTTTTATTATGGCTGATTCCGGTGCGCGTGGTTCACGCCTTCAGATCCGTCAGCTCTCCGGCATGCGCGGGTTAATGGCTAAGCCATCCGGGGAAATTATTGAGAGTCCGATCACGGCAAGTTTCCGTGAAGGATTAACGGTTTTGGAATATTTCATCTCGACGCATGGCGCGCGTAAAGGATTGGCTGATACGGCTCTTAAGACGGCAGACGCCGGTTATTTAACGCGCCGTTTAGTCGACGTGGCCCAAGAGCAGGTTGTTACGGTGGAAGATTGCGGAACACTTAACGGGATCACTGTCTCGGCCATCGTCGAAGGTGATGAGCTGGTCGTTAGCTTGAAAGAACGTATTACGGGGCGTGTGGCGCTCGACAGTATTGTTGATATTGTCACTGACCAGCGCGTCGTCGAGGCAGGCGAGGTTATTACGGAAGAGAAAGCGGAATTCATCGAGCATCTGGGTATTGAAAAAGTGCGTATCCGCAGCGTCTTGACATGTGAGGCCGACCGGGGCCTGTGTATCAAATGTTACGGCCGCAACTTAGCAACGCACCGGTTGGTTGAAATCGGGGAGGCTGTTGGAACCATTGCCGCCCAAAGTATCGGTGAACCTGGAACTCAGCTGACGATGCGTACGTTCCACATTGGCGGTACGGCAAGCCGTGCGATCGAACAATCATTTTTTAAGGCAAAAAACAGCGGTATGATCAAGTATCATCAATTGCGCGTCGTCGCTAAAGGTAATGAATTTATTGTTCTTAACCGCAATGGGTCGGTCAGTGTCAATAATGAATTCGGCCGTGAATTTGAGCGATATCAGCTGCCGCAAGGCGCATCTATTAAAGTGGCGGATGGAGGCTCAATTGCCAAAGATAAGGTATTTGTGAATTGGGATCCTTACACCGTTCCGATTATTACGGAGGTCAAAGGCGAGGTGAATTCGGAAGACCTTATTCCCGATGTCACTGTTCAGGAGGAACGGAATTCATTGACCGGTGTTACCGAGCGTGTTGTCGTTGAGCATAAACAGGAATTTCATCCACAGATTATTATCACCGACGAAAAAGACGAGATTGTCGGAATTTATTCGATCCCGATCGGTGCTCATATTCTTGTCAAGGATAGGCAAAAGATCAATGCTGGGGATTTAATTGCGAAGATTCCAAGAGGAGCCGGTAAGACGCGTGATATCACAGGTGGTTTACCGCGCGTTGCAGAATTGTTTGAAGCTCGCAAGCCGAAGGATCCTGCGGTTATCAGCGAGATTGACGGGGTTGTTGAATTCGGTGAGGATAAGCGCGGCCGGCGTACGATTATCGTCAAAAGCCCGACCGGAATGGCTTCGGAATATACGATTCCTCACGGAAAACACCCGAATGTTTATAAAGATGATCGTGTTTTCGCCGGGCAGCAACTGACTGATGGCCCGGTTGTTCCCCATGATATTTTAAAGGTGTGTGGGGACAAGGTTCTCCAGGAATACCTGTTGAATGAAGTTCAAGAGGTTTACCGTCTTCAAGGTGTCCGTATCAATGATAAACACATCGAGCTGATTATCTCGCAAATGCTCAAAAAGGTTAAAATTGAAGATCCTGGTGACACAAGATTTTTGATAGGAGAGCAGATAAATCGTGTTACTTTTAAGAAAGAAAACGATGAAGTTATAAAGAAAAAGGGCAAGCCTGCGCAGGCAACACCGTTACTCTTGGGAATAACGAAAGTGTCTTTAACCACAGATAGTTTCATCTCTTCTGCAAGTTTTCAAGAGACAACTAGAGTGTTGACAGAGGCTGCTTCTTCTGGTAGAATCGACCTTCTTCGTGGACTTAAAGAGAATGTCATTGTAGGGCATTTGATCCCCGCGGGCACAGGTTTACCGCAATATAAAGAAATAGAAATGGTTAAATATGCCGACGATACAACAGTTGATCAGGAAGAGCAGGATACAGAAAAAAAAGAAGGGTAAATCACCGGCTTTGATGAACTCTCCGTTCCGCAGAGGTGTTTGTCTTCAGGTGAAAACCATGACTCCAAAAAAACCGAATTCGGCATTGCGTAAGATTGCCAGGGTTCGCTTATCTAATAAGTTTGAAGTCACTTCTTATATTCCTGGTGAAGGACATAATTTACAGGAACACTCGATCGTTTTAGTGCGTGGCGGACGCGTGAAAGATCTTCCGGGTGTTCGTTATCATATTGTTCGCGGAACATTAGATACGGCTGGAGTTGGAAAGCGAAAGAAATCACGCTCAAAATACGGAACCAAAAGAGACGAGGGTAAATAAACGATGAGAAGACGCAGGGCTGAACACAGAGAAGCGATAGCAGATCCGAAATATACAAATCGCCTCTTGGCAAAATTCATTAACAATCTTATGCTGGATGGAAAAAAGACAGTTGCTGAAAATATTGTCTACGGTGCTTTAGAAATTTTTGAACAAAAGGCCCATCAAGAAGGAGTCGATGGATCCAAGCTCTTTAACAAAGCTATTGATAATGTGCGTCCAAGATTAGAGGTCAAGGCAAGACGTTTAGGCGGGGCGACGTATCAGGTTCCCGTTGAAGTTCCTGTTGCCCGCGGCAACGCGCTTGCCATGCGGTGGATCAGAGATTTTGCCCGCAAGAAAAAAGGCAGGCCGATGAAAAATAAATTGGCCGATGAACTTTTGGCGGCATATAAGGGTGAGGGTGCGGCGGTTAAGAAACGCGACGATACGCATAAAATGGCCGAATCAAATAAAGCATTTTCACATTTACGATGGTAATCTAATGGCTGTATGTACTTCTTACGACAAACCGAAGTTATACAGCCATTCATACAAGCGCAAGAGGATAAGCAGTACGATGACGGGTAAAATACCACTACAGGATATCCGGAATATAGGGATTATTGCGCATATTGACGCCGGTAAGACGACGACGACGGAGCGTATCCTCTATTATGCCGGCGTGATTCATAAAATGGGTACGGTTGACGACGGTAATGCGACAATGGATTGGATGGCGCAAGAGCAGGAAAGAGGCATAACGATCACATCGGCGAATACGACCTGTTATTGGCAAAACAAGAAGATCAATATTATCGATACACCGGGTCACGTTGATTTTACGATGGAAGTTGAGCGTTCTTTGAAAATTTTAGACGGAGCGGTTGTTGTATTATGTGCGACGAGCGGTGTACAGTCCCAGACAGAAACGGTTTGGCGTCAAGCTGACCGGTACAATGTTCCCCGTATAGCTCTTATTAATAAGTTGGACCGTTTGGGGGCAAGTTTTGAGCGCGTCTTAGGTGAAATCCAGGAGCGTCTTGGGGCGAATGCCGCGGCTATCCAGTTTCCGAATGCTTCAGAGGAAGATTTCAACGCGATCGTTGACATTGTTGAGCGGAAATACCGTATTTACAAGGACGATCTCGGAAACAATATAGAGATCACGGATGTTCCTGAGGAATTTAAGGAAAAATGCGAAGAGTTACGCCACGTTTTAATCGAGCGTTTAGCTGATGTTGATGACGCAATTGCGGAGAAATATTTAGAAGATCAAGAGATCTCGGTTGATGAGATAAAGAAAGCGATCCGTCAAGGTGTCGTGACCAATGAATTTCTTCCCGTTCTTTGCGGATCTTCGCTGAAGAACAAAGGCGTCCAGATGGTTTTAGACGCTGTTGCTGATTATCTGCCTTCCCCCTTAGATGTCCCTCCCATTTCCGGTATCAATCCCGACACAAAAGAAGAAATCACACGTGAAGTTTCCCCGACGGCACCTTTCAGCGCTTTGGTTTTTAAAGTGGCTACAGATCCTTATGTCGGCAAACTCTTTTATGCGCGGATTTATTCAGGAACACTTAAACAAGGATCGCAGATCTATAATGTCTCTGAGAAAAAAAAGGAAAGAATTGCGAAGATCGTTGTGATGCACTCTAATAAACAAGAGATCGTTGAAGAAATCGAAGCCGGGGAGATCGCTGCGTTGGTCGGATTAAAAGACAGCAAGTCTGGGAACACTCTTTGCGCTCTTGACAATAAAATTTTGATCGAAAATATGCGCATTCCTGAACCGGTTGTATCGATGTCCATCGAACCGAAAACGAAGGCCGATCAGGATAAATTAGGATTAACATTACGAAAGTTTCTTGACGAAGACCCTTCATTGAGAGTGGATTACAATATGGAGACGGCGCAAACGATTATATCCGGAATGGGCGAACTGCATTTGGAAATCATTATCGACCGTATGAAGCGCGAGTTTGGTTTAGAAACAAGTGTCGGCCGTCCCGAAGTCGCTTATAAAGAAACTTTAACGCGGAAAGTTACAGGCATTGTCGGAAAACATGTCGCTCAAAGCGGCGGACGCGGTCAATACGGTCATGTGGTCATTGATGTCGAGCCGGCTGATGAGAAGGGTAAGGGTATTATTTTTATTGATAGGATCAAAGGCGGCGCTATTCCACGAGAATACATTAAATCGGTTGAAAAGGGAATTCGCGATGCGGCTTTAAACGGTGTTTTAGCGGGCTATCCGGTTGTTGATTTTACGGTGACATTAGTCGACGGATCTTACCATGAGGTTGATTCAAGCGAGTTAGCTTTTCAATTAGCGGCGAAAAATGCTTTACGGGAAGCTTTAAGTAAGGGAAAATCTGTTTTTCTTGAACCGATCATGGATATTGAAGCGACATCTCCGGAAGAGTTTATGGGGTCTGTCCTTGGCGATCTTAATCAGCGGCGAGCAAAGATCGTCAATTTAGGAAGTCGGGGTAATCTGAAAACGGCGCGTTGCGATGTTCCATTGGCAGAAATGTTCAACTATGTCAATGCTCTTCGTTCTTTAACCCAAGGCCGCGCCTCATTCTCAATGGAACCGTCCTATTACGACCAGGTTCCTACATATATAGCCGATACGATCATCGGCGCAAGACAAGAAACTGTAACGAGTAAAAAAAGTTAGATAATAAAGAATTCAAGATATTTAGAAAAGGGAGGAATATTATGGCTAAGGAGAAATTCGTAAGAAACAAACCGCATTTGAATATCGGAACCATCGGTCACGTTGACCATGGTAAAACAACGCTGAGTGCGGCGATTACGACTTTGCTACAGAAAAAAGGTTTAGCTCAGGCGCGAAGCTATGATTCTATTGATAACGCTCCGGAAGAAAAAGAGCGCGGCGTTACGATCAATATCGCTCACCTTGAATATGAGACGGAAAAGCGTCATTATGCGCATATTGATTGTCCTGGTCACGCTGACTATATTAAAAACATGATCACCGGAGCGGCCCAGATGGACGGAGCTATTCTCGTTGTTTCTGCCGCTGATGGGGCCATGCCTCAGACAAAGGAGCATATTCTTCTGGCACGTCAGGTGAACGTTCCTTCTTTGGTCGTATTCTTGAACAAGTGTGACCAAGTTGAGGATAAAGAGCTTCTTGAGCTGGTTGAGTTAGAACTGAGAGAGCTTTTAAGCAAATACCAATATGATGGTGACAATACACCGATCATTATGGGAAGCGCGCTGAAGGCATTAGAAAATATCGATGACGAAGAACAAACAAAACCGATTCTCGATCTTATGCAGGCAGTTGACGATTTCATTCCTGAACCGCCGCGCGAACTTGACAAACCGTTTTTAATGGCTATTGAAGATGTCTTTTCGATCTCCGGTCGTGGAACCGTTGCGACAGGCCGTATCGAGCGCGGGGTTATCAAGGTTGGTCAAGAAGTTGATATCGTCGGTATGAAAGCAGAAATCAGTAAAACCGTTGTTACGGGTGTTGAGATGTTCCGTAAGGAATTAGAAGAAGGTCAAGCTGGAGACAATGTTGGTCTTCTTTTAAGAGGTGTTGAGAAGGATGCGATCGAAAGAGGCCAGGTTTTGGCGGCTAAGGGAACGATCACGCCACATACAAAATTCAAAGCAAAAGCTTATATCTTAACAAAAGAAGAAGGTGGACGTCATACGCCTTTCTTTAAGGGATATAGGCCGCAGTTCTATTTCAGAACAACCGACGTGACCGGAACAGCCAGTCTTCCTGAAGGTATTGAGATGTGCATGCCGGGCGATAACGTTGAGATGGAAATCGAGTTAATTCAGCCGATTGCTATGGAAAAAGAATTACGTTTTGCTATCCGTGAAGGCGGCCGCACTGTCGGTGCTGGAGTCATCCACGAGATAGTAGCGTAACATCATATTTCCTTCTATCGGGAAGCGGATATACTGCTGTCCTTGTTTTATCAGTTTCGAAGTCTTTGATGAAACAGGGGTACTCCCAACAATCCTTTTACTTCCTAAAAGACAAGTTGGGGTTCAACATAAACAAAGCGATTGGGTATTATGCAAAAAATACGTATAAAATTAAAAGCTTTTGATCATAGGCTGATCGATCAGTCTGCTCAAGAGATCCTTGATACGGCTATCCGTACCGGAGCGAAAGTTTCCGGGCCGGTGCCGTTACCAACGAAAAAGGAGCTTTACACAGTGTTAAGGTCTCCTGTGATCGACAAGAAATCTCGAGAGCAGTTCGGATTAGCGACGCATAAGCGGCTTATTGACCTTATTGAGCCGACAGCAAAAACGGTTGAAGCTTTACGGAAATTGAATTTACCTGCCGGTGTCGATGTCGAGATTAAGCAGTAATTCACAGCATAGGAAAATATAAAAACGCGGATGCTACTAGAAAACTCCTTTCCTATGCAACAATGAAGACCTGCCTGCTGGCAGGCAGGTACAACGAACGAAGTAAGGAGTTTTCTAGTTAATTTAAGGTAAGACAATGATAAGAGGCTTACTTGGAAAAAAACTTGGTATGACCCAGATCTTTGACAAAAACGGAAATATTGTTCCTGTAACTGTTGTTGAAGCTGGTCCGTGTACTGTTTTGGAGGTCAAAGAATCCCCGGATAAAATTAAATTGGGCTTTCAGACAGAAAGAAAATCGCGCATTAACAAGGCTCAAGAAGGATTTTTTAAGAAAATCGGTGTTGATTCACTGCGCATTGTTAAGGAATTCTATTCGACAGATAATGCTGAATATAAGGTCGGGCAGGAGATTAAGGCTGACTTTTTCAAGGCGGGCGATTTTGTTGATGTGACAGGAATCTCGATCGGTAAAGGCTTCCAGGGCGGTATGAAGCGGTGGCACTGGAGCGGAGGACCTGCCGGGCATGGTTCTATGCATCACAGGAGAGTTGGTTCGATTGGTGCTAGTGCGGATCCTGCTAGAACGCTTCGTGGGACGAATATGCCGGGGCAAATGGGCTCGAAAAAAGCTACTGTTCAGGGGCTGTGCGTTATGGAGGTTGATGCGGAAACCAATACTATTTTGATCAAAGGAGCTGTTCCCGGGCATCAAAATACGATCCTGACGATCAATCGCTCCCAGAAGAAGGCGTTTAAAGACCTTAATGAGGTCAAACCGTTCGTTATACGTAAGGTGAATCCGATGAAGCACAGTAAAGCGAAAGCAAAAGGTAAGAAATAACGTGAAAAAATTACCAGTTCTAGATAAAAAGGGAAGTGAAGTAGAGAAGATCGATCTTCCAGAGGAAATCTTTGACAGTCGTCTTAACACCGATGTCATTCATCAAGCTGTTGTGATGTATCAGGCATCCCTGCGTCAAGGGAATGCCTCGACGAAAGAAAGAGCGGATGTTTCCGGCGGAGGCAGGAAGCCTTATCGTCAGAAGGGAACCGGCCAATCGCGCGCAGGTTCTTCCCGGTCACCGTTATGGCGCGGTGGCGGTGTAACCTTTGGTCCTCATCCACGTGATTTCGGCTATACGATCCCAAAGAAGATCAAAAAGGCGGCTTTGCGGGAAAGTTTAAAGGCGAAATCTCGGGATAATAACTTACTTTGTATTATTGATGTTAAAGATAGTTTTAATAAGACTAAAGAATTTGCTAAGTTTTTAGATGCGTTGGATCTCAAGGGAAAGGTTCTGGCGGTATTAGACGGCAGCGATGAAAGTATCGGTAGGGCTTCACGCAATATTCCTTTGTTTAATGTTATGCGCGCGCAGGATGTCAATGCTTATGATATTATGCGCAATAAAAAGCTTTTAGTAACGAAAACGGCTTTTGCGAATTTATTGGAGCGAGTCAAAAAGTGATTACCTGTTACGATATTATTAAAACATTAGTTCGAACAGAAAAAGGCACGGTCCTTGAGACTGAGCGGAAATATCTTTTTCAAGTCACCAAGAGCTCTAATAAAATTGAGATCAAAAAGGCGATTGAGGAAATTTACAAGGTTAAAGTCCAGGATGTTAATACAAGTATTGTGCGCGGAAAATTAAAACGTGTTCGCCAGGAGCAGGGAAGCACAACTCCCTGGAAGAAGGCGATCGTTACCCTTAAAGAGGGTCAGAAGATAGAGGTCACATAATCGTGGGTATCAAACGATATAAACCGACAACAAGTTCCATGAGATTTACGGTTCTTTCTGATTTCTCGGAGATTACGAAATCGAAACCGGAAAAGTCTTTATTGAGGCCACTGAAGAAAACTGGTGGGCGTAATGTCAATGGACGTATTACGGCTCGATACCGTGGCGGCGGGCATAAACGCCGTTATCGTGTTATGGATTTTAAACGCGACCGGATTGATGAGCAAGCCGAGGTTATAGGCATCGAATATGATCCTAATCGTTCCGCGCGCATTGCTCTCATTCAATATCCGAATGGCGACAAGGCTTACATTATTGCTCCCCTTGAGCTGAAACCTGGACATAAAGTTCTCAGCACGGTTGATAAGGAAGTTGACATGAAAGCGGGCAACTGCATGCCGCTGCGGAGGATTCCGTTAGGAGCCGCCGTTCATAATATTGAGCTTAAGCCTGGTAAAGGAGGCCAGATCGTCCGTTCAGCCGGGACATCAGCCCAGATCATGGCCAAAGAAGGCGATGTTGCTTTTGTCCGGATGCCGTCGAGCGAAGTGCGCAAGATCCCGATCGAGTGCCGCGCGACGATCGGCCAGATCGGAAATGTTGAACACGAAAGCCGTTCTTTAGGGAAGGCCGGCAGAATGCGCTGGTCAGGACGCCGTGGAGGTGTTCGTGGTGTTGCGATGAACCCGGTCGACCATCCTCATGGTGGCGGTGAAGGAAAAGCTCCGCAGGGGGCACCTCACCCGGTAACTCCGTGGGGAAAGGCAACAAAGGGATTGAAGACGCGCAAAAAAAGAAAGTATTCCAATAAATATATTGTCAGAAGAAGAGGGGCAAAATAGGATGGCACGTTCAATTAAAAAAGGTCCTTACGTCGAAGAATCATTAGCGAAGAAATTTAAAAGAGCCGTAGAGTCCGGCCAGCGGCAGCCTATTAAAACATGGTCACGACGGTCGACAATCACGCCCGAGTTTGTAGGGTATACCGTGGCGATTCATGATGGGCGCAAGCATCATCCAGTGTTCATTACGGAAAATATGGTTGGATATAAATTCGGGGATTTTGCACCTTCAAGATTGTTCAGAAAACACGGCGGCGTGAAGGCCAAAAAGGCAGCGCAAAAAACGTAAATTTACGGAAATAGATTATGATCGCACAAGCTAAAGCTAGATACATGCGCGTTTCACCTACGAAAGTAAGACAAGTCATCGATCTTATTCGGGGGAAAGATATCAATTCATCGATCGCGATCCTAGCGCATGTCAATAAAGGGTCAAAAGGAATGATTACGAAGGTGCTGGACTCAGCGATTAGCAATGCCAAGCAAAAAGGCCTTTCAGAAGAACAATTGTTTGTGTCGAAAATCCGTGCTGACCAAGGACCGAGCTGGAGAAGATACCGGTCTGCGGCATTTGGGCGGGCAACACCTATTTCGAAAAAAACAACACACTTAACCATTGAATTAGATTTAATAACTAAATAAGGAGAATTCTCAGTGGGTCAAAAAGTCAGTCCAATAGCTCTAAGAATAGGATATATCGAAGATTGGCGTAGCCTTTGGTATGCCGATAAAAACGAATATGCTCAAAATGTAATCGAAGATCATAAGATCAGAAAATTCATTAAAGAGCGTTTTAAGCAGGCGGCTGTCGCAAAAGTCGTTATTGAACGGCTTGCCGATAAGACTAAGATCATTATTCACACAGCACGCCCGGGGGTTATCATAGGACGCCGCGGGGCGGATATTGACCGGTTGAGAACGGAATTAGGCAAGATATCGTCAAGAGAAATCGCTATCGACCCGCGGGAGATCAAGAATCCTTCGACGGAAGCCCAGCTGATCGCTCAGAATGTTGCTTTTCAGCTTGAAAAACGTATTGCTTTTCGCCGCGCCATGAAAAGGGCTATTGACCAGTCGATGATGGCCGGTGTTGAAGGGATCAAGATCCGGTGTGCCGGTCGCCTCAACGGTGTCGAAATTGCCCGTCAGGAATCATATCAGGAAGGAAAGCTTCCTTTGCATACATTCCGCGCGAAGATTGATTTTGGTTTTGCTGAAGCAAAAACAACTTATGGCATTCTTGGCATTAAAGTTTGGGTTAACAAAGGTGAGATTATTAAACAGATCAAAAGGCAGGCTAAAGTAAGCGCAAAGGCAAGATAAAGAACTTGCTTTTATGAGGAATAGGAAAGATGGTTTTATTACCGAAAAAAGTCAAATATCGCAAATCTCAAAAAGGGAAAATACGGGGTATTGCGACCGTTGGAAATAAAGTTCATTTTGGTGAATATGGACTTAAGGCGATCGAGAATGGTCTTATCAGATCGAACCATATTGAGGCCTGCAGGGTTGTCGTTGCCCGAAAAATGAAGGGCGCGGGCAAGCTTTGGATCAATATCTTTCCTCATAAGCCTGTTTCCAAGAAACCGGCCGAAACACGTATGGGAAAAGGAAAAGGCGATCTTGACCATTGGGTGGCTGTTATTAAGCGGGGAAAAGTTATATTTGAGATCAGTGGCATTCCTGAAGATTTTGCGAAAATAGTACTTCGGCTTGTTTCATTTAAACTGCCAGTAAAAACAAAGTTTGTTGCAAGATCTGGCGTAGGTCATTAATTAAGGACATTGTCATGAAGCCTAGTGCATTAAGAGAATTAAGTTCAGAAGAGTTGGTTCAAAAGGAGAAAGTGTTCAAGAAAGAGCTCTACGGCCTTAATTTTCAGCGCAAGATAGGAAACATTGAAAAGCCGAACCGTTTTAGAATGTTGAAGCGGGATATCGCACGGATTTTTACGATTTTGCGCGAGCGCGAATTAGATCAAAAAAAAGAAGTTGCTTCTTAAGTTCAATAAATGTATTTGAAAGAGGTTATTAATGGTTGAGACAGAAAAGCGGGTTAATAGACGGAAATTCTTACAGGGTACTGTTGTCAGCGATAAAATGGAAAAAACGCGTGTCGTGCAGGTTAAGTGGGTGACAAAGCATGCTAAATATAAGAAAGTTGTCCGTTCGGCTTCAAAATATAAAGCGCATGATGAGAAAAATGAAACAAAAGAAGGCGATGTCGTCCGCATTATGGAAACCCGCCCGCTTTCGAAAGATAAGCGCTGGGTGATCATGGGTGTTGTGAAGAGCAATTAAGGGGTTATTATGATTTATATGAAAACGATTTTAGATGTTGCGGATAATTCAGGCGCACGCAAGGCTTCGATGATCGGGGTTCTTAACGCCAAAGGAAGACGGTCTGCGCGCATTGGCGATATTATCCGGGTGAATATTAAAGAATCGGCTCCTGATGCTGCGATCAAAAAAGGTGAGAAGGCTAGGGCGATCATTGTCCGCACAAAATCGCCGATCCGGCGCCAAGACGGAACTTATGTGCGTTTTGATACGAATGCCGTCGTTATTATTGATGACGCGGGAAACCCAAAAGGAACGCGTGTCTTTGGGCCGGTCGCGCGTGAATTGCGGAATATGGAATATATGAAGATAGTCTCTTTAGCTCCCGAGGTGGTTTAATGTTAACGATTAAGCAAAATGATCAAGTTGTCGTCATTGCCGGAAAAGATAAAGGGAAAACGGGGAAAGTGTTGAAAGTTTTTCCGAAGCAGAACCGTGTCGTTGTTGAGCATATCAATTTATCAAAGAAAGCTCAGCGGCGGACTCAAGAAAATCAACAAGGCGGCTTTATTGAGATCGAAATGTCGATTCACCGTTCCAATGTCATGCTGGTGGATAAGAAAACAAATCAGTCGACGCGTATAGGCGTATCGATTCTCAAAGACGGCACAAAAGTACGTATAGGCAGGAAAAGCGGAGAGGTCATTTAAAGTGGTATCACGTTTACAGAAAAAATATGAAGATGAAGTTATCCCGAAGATGCAGGAGAAATTCGGTATTAAAAATAAAATGGCTATACCTCACCTGGACAAGATTGTTGTGAACATGGGTGTAGGACGCGCGATTGGGGACATGAAGATCCTGGATAGTGCGGTGGCAGATATGACGACGATTACCGGACAGAAGCCGATTATCACAAAAGCCAAAAAAGCTATATCCAATTTTAAATTACGCATCGGAATGCCGATCGGCTGCAAGGTAACGTTACGGCGGGTCAGAATGTATGAATTTATGGATCGTTTGGTCAATGTCACGCTGCCCAGGATCCGTGACTTTAACGGCGTTTCGTTCAAGTCATTTGATAAGGATGGGAATTATAGTATCGGTCTTGAAGAGCAGGCGATCTTTCCCGAGATTGATCCTGGAAGGATTACAAATGTTCAGGGGGTAGATATTACATTCGTTTTTAATAAAGGGCCTCGCGATCAGACTTTTGAATTATTGAGTCTTTTAGGGCTGCCTTTTCGTAAGAAAACCGCAAGACTGAATAAGTCCGGCGGATAAGAAAGAAGATTATACATGGCAAAAAAAGGATTAATTGTTAAATCATCGAGGAAGCCGAAATTCTCGACAAGGCAATATAACCGCTGTAAACTCTGCGGCCGCTCTAAGGGATATTTGCGTCGTTTTGCGGTTTGCCGGATCTGTTTTCGTGAACTTGCCTGGCGCGGCGAGCTTCCCGGGGTTAAAAAGGCAAGCTGGTAATAAAACTCCGTCAGGGACGGAAGGGAGAAATTTGTAATTATGTCATTAAATGACCCAATTAGTAATTTATTAACGATTATTCGAAACGGGGCCCGAGTCAGTAAGGAGACGGTAGATATTCCGGCTTCAAAGTTGATGGGAAGGATTCTTGAGATCTTTAAAGCCGACGGTTATATTGAGGATTTCCGGCTGATGAAGGACAGCGTTCAGGGTTCTTATAAGGTCTATTTGAAATATGAAAATAAGGAATCGGTCATTATAGGTCTTAAGCGCGTATCACGTCCAGGTTTGCGTGTTTATGCGCAAAGTGATAAAGTTCCGCGTGTCTTAAACGGAATGGGAACGGCGGTTATTTCTACTTCAAAAGGCATTATTGGTGACCGTGAGGCCCGCAAGATGAAAGTCGGAGGGGAAGTCTTGTGTTACGTTTGGTAGTGGTTCGACGAGTTCCGCATTAAATAATGCAGGACTTACTTACCATCTGATGCGGCGAACCATCCTGAGCAAGCGACGAACGTAGTGAGGAGCGCGTCGAAGGAGTCAAAACAAATAAGTTGCGATAAAGTTGTGGAGTTGTGAATTATGTCAAGAACAGGTAAAAATCCAGTTGATTTGCCAAAAGGTGTGAAGGTTGACACTACGGCGAATAAAGTCTCGGTCGAAGGCCCAAAAGGCAAGTTAGACCTTAATATTCCCCATGGGGTCAATGTCGAATTTAAGGACGATAAGCTGACGGTTACACGTATTTCGGATGCCAAGCAAAACCGTTCTAACCATGGAACGATCCGCTCGCGTTTGGCTAATATGGTTGTTGGTGTCACGGATGGACACAAGAAAGATCTTGAGATCCAGGGGATCGGTTTCCGCGCCCAATTGCAGGGAAAAAAGATTGTATTTAACTTAGGATTCAGTCATCCGGTTGAATTTGATGTTCCGGATTGTGTTACGGCAACCATTCCGACCCAGACTTCGATCACTATCGAAGGGCCTGATAACGTTATGGTTGGGCAGATTGCCGCAAAGATCCGCGCTCTGAAACCGGTTGAACCTTATAAGGGAAAAGGTATTCGATACGTCGGGGAATTTGTCCGGAGGAAACAAGGCAAATCAGCAACAAAATAAGATAAGTCATGAGTATAACTAAAGATAAAGAACAAAAAAGAATCGGAAGGCATAGAAGAATACGCAAGAAAATTGCAGGCACTGTTGACCAGCCAAGATTGTGTGTTCATAGAAGCCTCACGAATTTTTATGCCCAAATCGTTGATGATAGCGCAGGGAAAGTTTTATTCGGGATGTCAACACGCAATAAAGGTGTATCGAGTAAAGCCAAAGGCGGGGGTAATATTGCCGCTGCCTCAGTTCTAGGAGAAGCTTTTGCGGCTGAAGCCCAGAAAAAAGGGATCAAAAAAGTTTGTTTTGATCGCGGCGGTTACCTTTATCATGGCCGTATTAAGGCGTTTGCTGAAGGAGCACGAAAAGGCGGAATGGAGTTTTAAGGATTATGAATAAAGAAAATACAGAACAGCCGGAAAATATCGAAGATCCAAAACAACAGGAAACTCCTGAGGTTGATTTTCAAGCAAAAGAAGCTTCTGGTGAAGAGAAAAAGGCGGATGAAAAGCAGGCTGATAAACAAGTAAGCAAGGCTCAAGAACCGCCAGCAAAGGCTCCCGAAGTCAAGGAAGCAAAAGTTTCGGGTTCAGGTCCAGAGACAGTTGCAAAAGAGCCGGAAGTATTGGAAACTGTTGAGAAGGTCATTTCTATTAACCGTATTACCAAGGTCACAAAGGGCGGCAAGAAATTATCGTTCAGTGCTTTAGTGGTTGTCGGTGATACGCGCGGTAATGTCGGCTATAGCTTATCAAAAGCTGCGGAAGTTTCCATTGCCATCCGCAAAGCCATGGCAACAGCAAAGAAAAATATGATTAAGATCCCGATGAAAGGAACGACAATTCCCCATGAGATTATCGGGCAGTGCGGCGGATCACGGGTCTTATTAAAACCAGCTTCTGATGGAACCGGTGTTATTGCTTCAGGACCGGTACGTGCTGTATGTGACGGAGCCGGAATTCACAATATCTTAACAAAGTGCCACAGATCTAATAATCCGATCAATGTTGTCAAAGCAACAATTGACGGACTTACTCGTCTTAAGACGAGGGGATCATTAAACGAAGAAGAAACGAGAGTTTAGAATGCAATTACAAGATCTAAAATCACCGAAAGGTTCACGAAAACGCAAGAAGATCGTCGGACGGGGCAGAGGATCGGGTCATGGAAAAACAAGCGGACGGGGCGAAAATGGTCAGAAATCGCGCAGTACAGGACGTTTTTTAGTCGGTTCTTCCGAAGGCGGCCAAATCCCTTTGATCCGCCGTCTTCCCAAAGTCGGTTTTCGTAGTAAGCGGCCGATACTTAATCAGATCGTTTCTTTGGCAAGACTCAATGAATTTGAGAACGG
>JAGLQN010000030.1 GCA_023136835.1 Candidatus Omnitrophota bacterium
TTATGGTAAAAAATATACATCCATCAGAAGCTCAGGAACAAGAAGTGGTTTTCCAATATGCCGGAATGCAGAAAGTCAAAGTACCTATGAACAATAAAAAGGACTGCGATACGATATGAAAGAACGTAAACCTATTGGATACTGGACTGAGGAGAACACAATAATTGAATTAAAATTAGTTACCAATGAGCTTGGTCACTTCCCAACAGGAATTGAACTTAAAAATATGAATAAACGTAATTTGGGTCACGCAATAACAAAAAACGGCGGTTATCCATATTTCCGAAAAATCTTTGGATATGAACTTAAACGTAAACCTGATGGGTATTGGACTGAGGAGAACACAATAATTGAATTAAAATTAATTATTAAAGAGTTATCTCATTTCCCAACACAACGTGAACTTTATAATATGAATAGAAGTGATTTGGTAAGTGCAATGAGAATAAATGGCGGCTCTTCTCATTTTAGAAAAAAAATGAGATATAAACCACTTCAAAAACCTGATGGATACTGGACTGAGGAGAACACAATAATTGAATTAGAAGCAAATATCAAAGAGCTTGGTCACTTCCCAACATATACTGAACTTGAAAATATGAACAGAAGTGATCTTGAAAGGGCAATAACAATTAATGGCGGGGTTTCTCATTTTAAAGAGATATTAGGATACGAAACTAAGAAACGTAAACATATTGGATATTGGACTGAGGAGAACACAATAATTGAATTAGAAGCAATTATTGAAGTGTTGGGTCATTTCCCAACATATAGTGAATTTGAAAATATGAAAAGACGTGATTTACATAACGCAATAAAAAATAATGGTGGTTTACCACATTTCTGGAAAATCTTCGGTATTGAAGTTACTGAAAGGCAAATATTAATGAGTAAAATCGCTTCTTATGTTGGAAAAAGAGGCAAAGAATGTGAAATAATAGTCAAAGACCTTCTAATGGAATGGACTGAAGCACATAATTTACCTTCGCCTGAATTTAACGTAAAGCTTGCGAAGTCTAAGATTATTGAGTTTGTATGTGAAGGAAATAAGAGAATAGGTATTGATGTAACTAATACCAAAAGCAAAAATGGAGGCGCTATAAGGCATAAATGGAAACATAAAGAATATCAAAATCACCTTGATGAGCTGTGGATTGTAGTATTCAGTTTTCTCTTTACACCTGAAGATTTTATTAAGTTGAATCAAAAGTCACCAGATAGTGTAAAGGTAATGTCAATCTGGCAATTCATAGAAGAACTTGAACTCATACCGGATGAAGATTATAAAGATAAAATGGGGAATTACTGTAAATGTACTTTCCATAACAAGGATGAATTGGTAAAAAATATATCGGAACGGGGCGAGCTTAGTAATGCCTTGAGGCTGTGTAGTGATAAAAGTCAAGCTTAAGAACGGGGTTAGGCCAAAAGATGAAAAATTATAAGAAATTCCGTGGAAAAGTAACGCCCGGTGTTGTTAAGGTAATGAAACCTACAGAAGAACAGGAACAGGAGGCACTCTTTCAGTGGTTGAGTTGGCAAAAAGAGCCAGAATTCCAAATGGCGTTCGCAATTCCAAATGGTGGTTACAGAGCAAAAAAGACAGGTGCCGCTCTAAAAAAGCAAGGAGTTAAGCCTGGAATACCGGACATGTTTTTACCCATATCGAGAGATGGATTTCATGGTCTTTGGATTGAGATGAAATCACACAAAGGAAAAACCAGCGACACTCAAGAGGTGTGGCACGATAATCTCAGAAAAGAAGGATATAAAGTTGTAGTATGTCACAGTGCGGACAGTGCAATTGACACTCTAAAAAATTACATAAATACGAATGGAAGTATTGAAATGACGTTAGGAGAAGAGAATGACCGACTTAAATGGGTCGGATATCTGTGTACAGGATGTGGAAACGGTGTTGGACATCATGGTGACTGGGATATTTCTTGTCCGATGTGTGACACGTTAATTGAAGTTCATAAAGCTATAAAGCTCGGAGAAATTCAAAGAGCTCAAAAGGAAGTGTAAAAAATGGAACAATATAATGTAGAGATAGAAAGCGAAATAACGAATAACGAAGAACCAGATAAGAGATATGGAATAAGAGTGAGTGCTATAACTGAAAGTGCGGAAGATTCAGTGGATCAAGCGGTCGAAATGATGAGGCTCGCTAAAATAAAAGCACACAACCTTCAACATCAAAAATTGGAATAATCAAAGGGATTATTATGGTAGAAATTGAAGTGTTGGATGA
>JAGLQN010000300.1 GCA_023136835.1 Candidatus Omnitrophota bacterium
AATTTTCTTGACAATTGGCATCTGCTCAAAAAGGATGTTATACTTAAATTGACATAATGTGTGACGATAATAGCAAACCCATCGTAAGGTGGAGACGCAAAGCTAGAGGGTTCTAACTCATCGGGAGAAGGACAGCCAGTTGCCGAATCAAAAAAACGGTGATTTTTAGGCTATTCCCATGAGCGGGAATAGTTTTTTTTGTGTTAAAAAAGAGGAAAGGTGGTGATATTTGGTAAAAACTACCCGAATGGGTAGTACAATTTAGAGTATATTTGTGTAAAGATGGTAAACCATTCGTAAGGATGGGACTACTTGGGTCTCTGGATCCAAGCACGGTATATATAATGTATACCGACAAAGCTAAAGGGCTCTATGCCGTTAAGGCATATGGGTAGCCAGTTCCCGCAAATAGGTAATGTTAACTGTATCAGCAAAACATAGCCTATTTCTTCGAACGAGGGAATAGGTTTTTTATTGGCGGGTACTGGAAGCATGACAATTGGCAGCATTGCAGAGGATCGCAGTTTTGTGAAAAAGGCAAACTCATTGTAAGATGGGGACTACTTGGATCTCAGGATCCAAGTACGGTTTATTTAATATATTCCGGCAAAGCTAAAGGGCCTCAACTCTTGATAAAGAGAAGGGCAGCCAGCTTCCACAAACCCGAAAAATACGAAAGTATTTTTCACGATAACCTGCTCTTTCAGAATTGATGAAGGGGTGGGTTATTTTTTTAGAAGGAGAAGAGAGATGAGAGTCATAAAGTTAATCATTATAGGTATGTTTGTTCTGGCGTTTTGCGCGGGGCAGGCATACAGCGCGCCCAAAGGGAATAATAGAAAGGAGAATAAGGGGAACGCGAAAAATGTTAAAGTCAATAAAGGTAACAGTCAAGCTGTTTCTCAACCCAAAGGCCGGGTGGCTGAACATAAACAGCAGGCGCGTAGGACCAAGGAAGCCAGCCAGAAGCGTGAGGCAAAAAACCTCGCCGTACAACGCAATTCTACCGATGATAATAATGAGCTTGCTTTCAATGCCCGCAGGGCCAACCATGGAAGGCTCCATGACAGAAAAGTCAAGGGAGAGAAGGCGGCGCCGCACGCTTTTGGATTAATAGGAGCTCTCAATCAAGCGCGTTGGGCCCACAATCCTCATGATACCAGAGGCCAGGGTAATATGGGAAAGCCTGACATGTTGGATCCTTTCGGTCATGATAAGGATTCGGACCGTAAAGAACTCTACGTCAATAATGGCCGGCCGATACGGGTCGAGGAAGAACCTCCGCCGCCGGAAGAGCCTCCGCTACCGGAAGACCCGGTATTGGATGCGTTCGTTGACTTTTCCTCTATCGAAAGTATGGAGTGGTTGGTCGACTGGTATGAATCGGTCATGGCTGGTTATTATACGAATGAAATAGCCCAGGCGAATTACACCTATGATGAATGGAATGACCTTTGGTATGACCACTTTTTCCCTGGCGGTGACTTGGATTTAGCCACAGGGATTCGTCTTAATAACATCGGGGATACCACGGATAGATACGATTACGATATTACGCTCAATGATTTTGAGGGGGATTCGGTGATCGTGACAACCCAAATGTTAATAGCCGAAGATTATACCGCATCCGGGCAGTACTATGATTGGGATACCGGGACTTGGGTGTACTATTCGGCTGACCATCTGGCCGGTGAAGTTGTCTATGAAGAGACGAGTGAAGTGACCATCGATCCGGAAACAGGTTTGATCAATGTCGGCATTGTCGCGACAGATGATTTGATCGACAGTGTGTCAAACGAAGTGTATGTGAATATGATCGTGACGGTGACGGACCCGTTGACAGAGTTAACTTATACGCAGACTTATGATCAATTGTTATATCTCTATAGGTGTCCTTACGGTAAGATCAAAGACAGCCGGACCGGGCAGACGATCGTAGGGGCGAAGGTTACTGTTCACTTTGAAGACGGTTCCATTGTCGCGCTGGATAAGGCGACCAATAAAACGGCCAGCAATCCTCAGATCACTGATGCGACCGGCCGTTTCGGGTTCATCCTTCAAAC
Source organism: Candidatus Omnitrophota bacterium (assembly GCA_023136835.1). Lineage (GTDB taxonomy): Bacteria > Omnitrophota > Gorgyraeia > Zapsychrales > Zapsychraceae > 2-02-FULL-52-10. The sequence continues at coordinate 2,064 of JAGLQN010000300.1, forward strand.
GAACAGGAAATATTATTTGACGGCCAGAGCGGAGGGTTATGAAGATTATCAGAGCGATGTTTTTACTGAACAATGGCATGTGCTTCGCGAAGACATAAAAATGGCGTCAAAGCCGGAACAGGTAGCGTCAAATATAGATTAGTCTGACGAACAGAAAGGGAGAAGTTAAAATGGGCAGGTCATGAGACCTGCCCATTTTATTTGGCGTTATCAAAAGATCAATGTTAAGTCTGTCGAGAAATACGTTTCGCTGTCATCGGCTGGATCAGCAAACGCATCCCCGGCAATGAAATAGCCGTATTGAAGAGTGAGAGTGGCATCGGAGAGGAATTGCCACGCGACACTTACATTGATCTCATCGCCGATATCCTTGTCGGTGACTGTTGCGTCGAGATCGGATATGCCCCCGGCATTCTCATATTTCAGGAAATGATAATAATCCAGGCCGAAGGAAAGATTGCGAAAGCGGTCAATATTCTCCAGAGGCTTGAGCAGAACGCCTGCCCTATACATGTGAATATTTGACAGTCTTGGAGCCAGCGCAAATCCTGTGGGCAGATAACCGAAATGAAGAAAATTATTATCCTGCCCAAGCGTATTGCCGAATTGTGTGTCGGTGACATTTACGCGGTCAGCGTCGCCGGTGCCGAAGGCATATTCCACCGTGAAACTCGGATGGCTGTAAACATCCCAGTTATAAGTTGTTCCAAAGTCGCCGGCCCAGGCTTTGACATGGCGTTTATCGTTCGATCCGAATATATGGCTCTCACCGCTTTGATGCATAACTTCCGCCCAATAGAACATCTGCGGAAGGAGTTTTCCCTGAAGGCCCAATCCTAAATACTCTGAATCGTAGGTAAAGTCCTGGGTAAAATTGATGGGATCTTCATTACTGCTGTCCCTTTGCACGACGCCATATCCGTAAATGCCGTGCCCCATGAATCCAATATACCGCATCTCAAGACCGTAAAATGACCGGTCGCTTTTTTTCAGAGCGCCGGGAGCTCTGACATCGATATTATCTTCGTGGGGAAGGGTGTGGGCGAAGAAACTTTTTAGATTCCAGTCCGAAAATGTTGCGTTGGCTTCAAAACCATCGTGAACATTGCCGTAGGCAATGCCCTGACCGACGCTGAAATAACGCCGCCCGAATTCAAATTCCCATGGACGGTAATCCAGGACGACATAACCCTGGTCGAGATGCGGCCCGGCATTGTCGTAAGTGACATTAACATCTTCGGGAGATGTGATCGTAGCGATGTTTTTTGCCCGGAGATAGAGAGAATGCTGGTGGGGATCAGGATCATCAGCGGCGGATTGCAATATAACTTGCACCCAAATTCGTGTATCCAGTGATGATGTCGCGGCGAAGGCATCCTTAAGCGAGGCGTCATTATCATCCTCATTGTATTGATCATAACGCATGTCGATCCAGCCGCCCCATTCGATGAGCAATCGGTCTTCTTCGGCCAATATTTTATTTTCGGTGGCTTGAAGTTTTGTCCTTTTTTCCTCTTCGATACGCTTTCGTTGTTCAAAGTTCTGGCCGGAGGCACCGTCAGGCAGAACGAAGGCAAAAAGTAAGAAAGATAGGAGTAGAATTAATTTTTTAGTGTATTTGATATTCACAATCGTTCTTATTGGCCTCCCATACGATTGATCGCCTGTGTCATCGTTGAGGCCAGTTCATCACCGCTTAGGATCTCATGGATATTGCCCGGGGACATAATGCCTTCGTATGTCAATTCCTTAAGAGCGTAGCGTTCGCTTTCCTTAAAGATATTTAAGAAAATGCCTCCTTTGACATTAAGGACCTTGCGCAGGACATAGGCTGTCAGCCCGCGGCGCAGGGGTTTCATCGGATCAAATGTGTTGTGTATTTTCTTGGGAAGATAGTCTTGGTCTTTTAAGTAAGTCACTTGCGCGTCGAGCCCGATATATTCATTTTCAACGCCCTTGAGGACGACAAGTAACTTGCAAAGATCATAGCCGTAGGTGATCTTTCTGAAGGACAACTCCGAGATATATATTAAGTCTTCCGGCTGCAGGCGGGTTGCTTGCGATGGCCGCGTTGGCGCTTTCTCCTGATAATGGACCTCTGTCGATTTGAGGATTTCTCTTTTTTGTTCTTCGATCCTTCGTTCGTCTTGAGGGGCCGGGGCTGCCGATACGGAATATAAAGATAATAATAAGCTCAATAGAATGAATAGGGCAATGAACTTGTGCATAAAAAAATTCTATCATATGCGCTATTTTAGTCAATTTTAAACTATATATAATAAATAGAGATGGATTGTTTTTTACTGTAAAAGCGTCCCGACCGGGAAGGACGTTAATAGTCGGGAGTTATTTATTTAATAAAAAGGGTATCTGAAAGCGCCCTTTTCATTTGCTTGCGTAATTGATACAGGAAATCTTTAATCAAGCATCTCATGGATCATCCTGAACAATTTGTCCCTGTTGAAGGGTTTGGCGAGGGTGTGTTGAACATTACATAAGAGCTGGACATCATCTAAGTATTCCTCACCGCTCGCGCAGTGGCCTCCACCGGAAATGGCGATAATCTTGACATCGGGAAGGATCTTTTGTAGATCAAGAATGATATGAAATCCGTCACGATCGGGTAGTACGATATCGGCAATGACCAGATCTGCCTGATGCTCTTTAAAGAGGTTGAGACCTTCTTGTCCGTTTGCTGCGTTGAAGACAGCGTAACCTTGTCTTGTCAGCATCTTGCAGAGAGGTTCGCTGAATTCTGTATCGTCATCGATCACGAGTATTTGAAACCTTTTTGTGTTCCTGAGCTTAAACATACAATTCCACCTGTGTTTTCAGGGTAAAAAAAAGACCTATTCTTATAAAGATTGAGAATAAGCCTTATTGACGGTAGCCGAGCCATCCTCCAGAAAGGGTCTCCGGCTTTGCCGCAGACGGCCGATAAATGCTTGCTTGCCTGCGTTCCCCAGTATCCAGCGGTCATAGGGGAAGTCTTGTCCTTACGGACAGTTTGCCGTTTCGTCAATATATCAATATAAGTATAAAATGAAAAATTGAGGGATGCAAATCTTGG
>JAGLQN010000301.1 GCA_023136835.1 Candidatus Omnitrophota bacterium
CCGACAATAGTTTCCATCGCGTCCTCAAAACTTTTCCATGAAAGACCTTCAGACAACATTTTAAAGTAATGTTTATATTCTATTAAACTTACAATAAAGGCATCTTCATCACGGGTGCCAGAATACTGAGGAACTATCCCCCAAAGCACATTCCGCTGCTCCCCAAAATAAAGTACGTGGTCATAATTATTAAGCCCCAGCAATTTATCAGTTTTATGCAGAATAATAACCTCGTGCAATAATTGAAGATCTCTGGGAGATACCATCCTTGCCAAACGATTAGCTAACGTCCATCCCTCACCGTGATAATAACCGGCCCATATCTCATCAAGGATATGCATTGCCTCTACAAGCTGCTGTTTTATATTTCGCAATACCGCCTCATCTTTAATCAATCCCGTGTCCTTACTGAACATTTTTCTCTCCTCAACAACAGTCTCAAGACGGCTTAGATATTCATTTACTTCCTTAACATAGGGCAGAACAGGTTGTTTCCTGCTGTAATGTGGCTCAGGCTCTAAAACGCTCTTGAACATAGATACTAATAATTCCGCCTGTTTTTTATATGACCAGTGTTTAATCCCTAACTGATAATTATGTTCCACCCACTCCTCACATTTTTGCACATTATCTTTATCTAAGAGCACGGTCATTTCTCTTGCTTCGCTCTTTAAAATTTTATCTATTTCTTTTCCCCCTTTCTTAAATTGTTCAGAAGATATATTCCCTTTAAGACAAAGCGGCCCGGCCGGTTCAATCTCACTGATAAATGCCGGATATCTATTAACAAAAATCAGCGCCTTGTAATACACCGCCTCAAAAAAGGCATTGCCCAATCCTTCAGCAGAACTCGTGTAAAGAACCATCCCTCCGAATCTGCCGTCCTTTCTTCTTAATACCGTCATACCATAAGCATCCGCCAGAGAAAATTCATAGCCTTCGCCAACCAACTTCAGTGATCCCGCGTCTACCAAGTTTATGCCTTCTTTACGGGCATCCTTCTTTAAGTCCTCCCAATACTCAACGCTCTCATCCGATGCCCCTCCATGGCTTACAACAAGATAAGCTTCTTCGGCTGGATTAAGTTCCATATACTTTTTAACCTTTGCGGACGCGTACTCAAGGAACTTCCTTTCAACAGGCCTTACAGGGCAAAGGAATACAAAAGCATCCTCCGGTATCCCAAGCCTCTTCTTCAGAGCCTTGGCCTTGTCAATATTCATCTTGGGAGGGTTATCATAGTCCTGAGGATTAAGCAGCACAGTAGCATAGACATTCAATAATCTAAACAATCTATCCTGCTGTGTTTTATTAAGAACTCCTGTGGCGAATTTCGATCTATCCAATCTAATCAAATCTTTCAACATTTTATAATCCCCGCTAAAAGGCGCGTCAATTGCCCATTTACGTTCATATTTTGCAATATCGTGTTTCCAATCTATACACACCTTAATACCGCATTCATCAACAACGTCAATAATGGCAAGCGCGAACGGAATATTCTTAACAAAAGCAAGCACATTCTGAACAACGATAGCGTCAATGTTATTTTTCATTACAAAGGCCTTAAGTTCAGCTTTAATCTTTTCGCGGAACATCTTAATCAGCTCCTTATCTGCCGGAGAAATATCACCGCCTTCTCTCAGAGGGAAGATACGTTTATGCAAATCAAACAATACCTTATTGCCTTCGATATCTTTGTAATGCATTTCCTTCATCTCCAGACAATGCTCATCAGGCACGTGAGCCGATCGAGCTACCTTGGCGCCAAAAAGATAAATATTCACGCCCATCTTACTTAAAACCCCCTCTATTAGTTTTTTAGTTTCAAGAGTAACACCATCTTCTCCCCAAGTAATAAAAGATCCTATTGCGACATTGTTAATCCCGTGCCTGTCAAGTAATTCCCTGCCCTCTTCATAAACATTCTTAGGGCTATTTGCCGGCAATTTATTGTCATCAGGGTTACCCCCTAAATTTTTAAAAAGTTTTTGTTCTATTACTTTCCTCCAATTTAATCCTGATTCATCTGCCACCCTGTCCGCCGCTTGAACAAAGCTTCGCAAAAGATCATAAGAAGGAATATATATGACTCTATTTAAATTTTCAAACCGGTCTTCATCCCATTGCGCGGATTTCCGTAATGCAGAAATATTCTCTATAAATTGACGCCTTAATTTTAATGCCCTTTCCATTAATTTGCGATATTGCTTCTTTCTTCGCTCGGAGCAGCTTTTTAGATCTTCTAATCTCTTTAATGCTCTCTTATGCCCAACAGCTTTAAGATATTCTTCTAATTGATCAAATTGGTCAAAGTCAACCGGTTCATCAAGAAGTATCTTTATATTTGCCGGCAACTTATTGTCATCAGATTTGTCTTCTAAATCTTTAAAAAGTTCTCGTCCTGTCGGTTCTATTGATTCTGCCGGTTCACTCCAAATTAATCCCGATTCCTGTATTACCTTTTCAGCAAATCTAACAAGAACTCTCAAATTATCATAAGAATACATGTACATTAGACCCCTTAACGAGGCAAACACTCTTTCTTTATATTTTGATTCTAAATTATAATCATTCTTTATAAAGAAAAGCCTTAATTCTAATGCCCTTCCCATCAACGCGCGATATGCTTTAAATCTTAGCGGGTCGCCGGATCTTATACCTTTCAACCTGCCGAGTGACCTGATATACCCAAGATATTTAAGATATCCTTCTATTTGATCAAATTGCTCAGGGTAAACGGGGTCACCAAGCAGCATCTTTAAATTACTTATTCGGGCTTTCTGTGTAACAGACACATCAAACTCCCGCGGCATAAGCATATAAACCAATACGCCGAGCATCTTCCTGAAATTCGCGTCTGAGATAAGAAATTTCGCTTTAGGGGACTCCCCTCTTTTTATAGCCGGGTCCAAGCATTTTTTAAAGAATCCAGAGAAAGTTATGTCTCCCGCAATAAAATCGTAGGCTGGCAACAGCATAGAAAGCAATTCAAGCACTATTCTTGCGTCTGTCATTTCAAAAGATATATCAGGAGATCTTTGCTGCAAGGCAATGAACACATCAGTTAAATCTGCAGTAGTTTCCTTTCCGGATGATCTGTTTAGAATTTCATACAAGGCAATC
>JAGLQN010000302.1 GCA_023136835.1 Candidatus Omnitrophota bacterium
CAAACCACAACATTCGATTATATCTGAGTAGTTTCATCTATACAACTAGAGTAAAAATTCATCTGAAATGCAATGATGTGAACACAAACATCATAAAAACATCAAAGTTTTGCTTTTAATTTTATGGGTTATCGGCTACTATATAAGCGGACTACCGATCATACACTAAAGAATTCCGTATCAGCGAATTGGAGAAATTTTATGCCTTCAAAAAGACCTAAAACAACCGCCTTTACCCTGACAGAACTTATGGTCGTTGTCGTTGTTATTGGGTTGGTCGCAAGCTTTGCCGTCCCCAACTATACAAAAACCCTTAACCGCGCTAGAGAAAGAGACGCTGTTGGCAATCTTGAATTTATCAGGGAAGCCGTAAGGTTATATATAGTCCGTGAAGGCGTAGTAGCACCGCCGGCTTTCGCCAATATTGGCGCCATTAACACAACTTTGAAGATTAACATCTTTGAACAGGAAGGTAATACCTATAGTTGTACGGTCGCGAATATTTATACATGCCTAGCTACAAATACCGCTGGTTGGCAGATTCGGTTCCGGTTAGATACAAATGATGGAAAGGTTGATTGCAGTATCGGCCCCTGTCCAAGTTTATAAAGACATCCTATCCTTCTTTAACGGCTTTCTTCTTCCACAATCTCTTCGGGATCCTCAACGATTTCATCAGCTGCATCAGGTTCTTCAATAGGCTCTTCAGGAAGTTCAGACTCTTCCAGGTTCGCTTTAAATTTGTTTAACTCATCAACATCCCTCTTAAGCTTCTCGAAATCCTCTGTAAATCTATGGTCTTTCTCTATTCTTCTGATACTTTTTTTTAGCTCATCCAGCTCCCTTTGAAATTCTCCTTGGTTCTCTTCGATTTCTTTAAAACGCTCCCGCAGATATTCTTCCATTTCATAAAGCCGCCGCGCCACGTATTCATTGGGCGTCTCAATAATAACTTGAGAACCGACAACTTTCCGTTTAGCGCCTTTAGGGATCAAATACGTGCTTCGCCCGCTATCTTCAATATCTTCCATCCATGGGGGAATGTCTTTAGCCTTCACAGCAAAAACCACAACAGAACAACACATAAAAATTAAAAAGAAAATGACAATTTTTAACTTCTTCACTTTGTATGACTCCTGTCATCTACAAACAGCCCGGACTAAAAACCTACGATTCCTCGCCCAATTGTTCTTTTACTTTTCCTAAAAGGTCGTCAAATCCAAACGGCTTGACCAGATACGTCCCGACCCCTTCTATTTCGAAAATATCCTGCATTGTATCTTTGCCGCTTAACACAATAACAGGGATATCTTTCAATGTTTCATCAGCCTTCATTTCGCGGACCAGCGTATACCCGTTCATTTTGGGCATCGTGATATCCATAACGATCAGATCCGGTTTTTCCGCTCTCATCTTTAAAAGAGCCTCTTCGCCGTCATAGGCATCGACCGTCTTATAACCTGCCGATTTGAACCTTAACAGCAGGACTTCCATCAAATGCGCGTCATCATCCGCAAAAAGAATTTTTTTGCTCATATTGTCTCCCTTCATAATTGGAGGTATTGTTAAAAATATCAAAATCCAAGCACCAAAACTCAAATAAGAATCAAATTCCAATTACCAAAGGCTCTAAACAAGACGCTTTTTTATCTATTTTGTTCATTGAATAATTAGACCTTGGTTTTTATTTGTGATTTGTGATTTGGTACTTGACATTTTCATAGAACTTTTGACATTACCAAATTGGATTTTCTATTTAATATAATAACCGGAAACACGCCACACACCATCCTCGTCAATCATGGGCGTAACGGTCTCAACCGCACTTTCTTTATTTTCAAAAGATGTCGTAAACTGAATGACCACATATTCCCCATCCGGAGCTCCGGGCATCGAAGTTACATATTTCTGTGTTTTGAGCGTCCGTGTAATGACTTTCCCCAGGGATTCCCGCAACGACGCTATAGAATCCTCCCAGGCTTGCTGTTTCATGATCGCCCTAAAATATTCGGCGGCCTGCTCCCAGCTTCCGGCATATTGCCCATCATC
>JAGLQN010000303.1 GCA_023136835.1 Candidatus Omnitrophota bacterium
TATCGATACATAATGCATTCACATCCTTTCAATTTAATGGTGTATTATTTACTTCAGAAGTTTATTATACAGCCACGCAAAAACCCATCCGCCGATGAAAGCATCGATAAATCCCCACAGAGCTCCGATGAGGACCCCGACAATACTCGCTCTGTACCCCACATACATAACAGACAGAACATCGACAAATGGCCGCGCCCAAGCGCTAACAAGCGCCACCAACCCCATGATCAATACGCCGCCGCCCCAAAGAATCCCGAATGCTAAACCACATGCTTTTGGATCTAATTTATTCATAGTATCCTCCCAAGTATCCTTTTCTATAATAGTTCCTTGTATTATAAAATCGAAATGAGAAGAGGTAAAGAATATCTTTAGTTATTTGAGGAATCAGTCAGAAGAATAGGGAACAGAGTCTTGCTCCATCCTCTATTCCTCCTCGAACGGCTTATAAGAACGGAAGATATTGATAGATTTTATTCGTCAGCTCTGCGATTTTCGAATGTTCAACCGCTGCCCGCAGCTTCAGAAGTTTCAGGATAACAAGAAAATCTTTGGCCTCTGAAATCCGGCTATCCGGGCCTGTCACGATCTCTACGAATTGCTTGAACGAATCAACAACATATTCCGAAGCCGAATGCGTCATCATAAGATTCTCTAAATACACGATAATTTTTTTAAATTCGCCGTCGTCAAGCCACACGCCCCTGCACTGCTCGCACTTCTCAATAACGACACCGGAATCGGCATAGGCAAGAGAACTCATTTTTTCGGAGCACTTCGGACATATTCCCGCTTCCTCGGGAATAACATTAAAATGTTTTTCATTTTTTGTGAAGGGGTCAAAATCAAGCCAACAGAGGTCCTCGTCCGTATTGTCTTTAGCCTTTTGCAACTCGCCCCGGTCAAACCACCGTCCATGGCAGCTTGAACATTCATTGATCACGATCCCCCTAAAATCAATTTGGTCTAACTCTTTTTGACAATTCGAACAGTTCATATCTCCCCTTATATTCGTTAAGCGTTAATGTTTTTAAGCAGAACATTCGTCGGCGACGCTGTAATGGTATCATGGAACTGGGCCATCGCGTCTTTGAACGTCTGCAATGTTTTTGTCTCGGCAACAGGTATCGCATCGATCCCCCGGTGGTCTAGGCGGTCGATCACATTCTGTATCGTTAAGTCGCCGATGTCTCTCGATGGATGATAGGCGAACTCCTGCGAACCATTCATCTTCACTTCAGAAAGAACCCCGGCTTCCGTCAGTTCAAAAATAACCTGATGGACCAACCGGATCGGCAACTCGAGGTCGTGGGAAAGCTGGGCAGCCCTCGGCGGGGTTCCCCCCTCGTGAAAGATCTTAACGCAGACATGCGTGATGTTTAAGGCGAGCAGCTTCTTAAAGGAATAACTGACCTTCAAACTGTCCGCTTCAAATTCATAAGTATCCACATTCTGCTCGGCAAAGGAAATCTCGGCGCCAAGCAACACGACCAGCCAGCTGATCTGCAGCCAAACCAGAAATAACGGCAAGGCGGCAAAACTGCCATAGATCGCCCCGTATTTGGAAACGCCGATCTGAAACGCGATATAAGCCCATTGAACGACTTGATAGATCGTTCCGGCAACGATCCCGGCCATAAAGCCGGACCTGAAAGTTACTTTCGTATTCGGCATAAAGATATAAATAAAGGTGAACATCACCCAGATGACCGCGTAGGGCAGTATCTGCAAAGATGTAATGATAAGGGTTCTTACCGGCCCCAGGAATGCCAGCTTCTCAATGATCAATGTAACTTGACTGGTGATCAAGACCGTAACACTGCTCGACATAATAAACAGGATTGGGCAGACAAGCATGATCGATAAATAATCACTGAACTTTCGCCCCAAAGTACGCGCTTTTTTGATACCCCATATGTTGTTGAACGAGTTCTCGATATTCCCTAAAACCTTAATAATTGTCCAGAAGAGAATTGCTATCCCAACACCTGCAATAATCCCACCCTGTGTTTGCTCCAGAAATGCTTGGGCAAAACCGATGATCTTTGCGGCAACTTCCTCCTGGCCCTGTAACTGTGTCATGAGCTTTTTTTCGAGCATTTTTTCAAAACCAAAACCTTTCGCAATTCCGAAAGCCATCGCGACCACAGGAACAATAGAAAGAAGCGAGTAAAACGTTAGCGCTGAAGCGCGCAACTGGCATTTATCTTCGGCGAACCCGCGGATCGCCAGCAGAAAAATGCGTAATTGCCGGATCCAAAAAGATTTCTGACCGGATAACGTGCTGGCCCGGATGCGCCAGATATCCGTTTGCAAAAATCGAATAAAACGGAAAATGGGAGAATCAGGATTTTTTGTCATTTTTACCTCGACCGTAAATAAGTTTACCGATAGGATTTTTACTAAAGATTAGT
>JAGLQN010000304.1 GCA_023136835.1 Candidatus Omnitrophota bacterium
TGATCGATTTATCCCTCCGCTAAATATAATCCGGCCAGGCCATGGTCCAGCATTTCCTGGTTCAGGTAGATCCCTTCGGCCGCGACTTCGGCCGCGCCAGGCTCGCCGGGCAGGTAAAAGATATCGGCAAGATAGCGACCGTACTTATCGGAGCCGTGAGTCTTGATGACAATATACTCGACGGATTGCAAGGTTCGGCGTAGAAACCCTTTAGCCGTTTTGCCGCGCTTGGTATCAACCTCGGGAGCGTCAATACCGCGCAACCGCAGCTTCTGGCGGATAAAGACGCCGAAGCCCAGCTCCACATCCACCCAAACGGTATCGCCGTCGATCACCCGATCGACATACGCCTTGTATGTATAAAGATCTTTTTTATCGGCGCCGCTCGCCGCACGGACGCTCGCCTCGCCGGCGGCTACAACAATATCGCCGTGCGCACGCCGCGCTATTCCCTCAATATCCTTTTTGTAGACATTAAACCCGAGATCGAGCGCGCATCTCTTTTTTGGCATATGAAGCCCTTCGATCTCAACGGCGCGATAAAAGCCGGTCCGCCCACGGACATACTGGAGCGACAACCTCTTGCGCGCCGGCTTTTTGTCCGCCGAAAGCGGCTGCGCCGGCGCCAGACTCTCCTGATCCCGCTCCCGTTTGACCTTATCTTTCTTAAGCTCATCGATCAACGCGCTTTTGGACCAATTCTCAGCAACCGCCTTTCGCTCATACTGCTTGCGAACCTTCTCATCCTTGATCGATAAAAGAACGCACTGCTTGGTCCAGCCCAATTGGTCAGCCGGCTGACCTTTTGGGTTCGTCAGGAAGAATTGGCGCATATATTTCAGATTTGTTATAGAAAACCCGTTGCCGTGTATTTCGGTAAGGTCTTCGGAGAGATGTTTTAAGAGCCGATCCCCGTATTGGGCGCGGATCGCGTTCTTCTGCTCGACGGTGACAATGCGCTTGCCGATCTCCCAATGCGCTTTGTTCAGGACCCGGTCGAGCGCGCGGGCGGCTTGTTGTTTGGAATCTGTGTAGATCGCGGAGATCTCATCACGGAGATTGCGGTAAGATGTATTTGAAAGCGTCTTGGCCATTGACTTTTTTAATTTAATTTAT
>JAGLQN010000305.1 GCA_023136835.1 Candidatus Omnitrophota bacterium
TAATTAGGATTACACCCTCTACTTGACTTCGTCAAGTACTACTTCGCTGCAAGTGCTGCTACGCTGCGTTACACATCCCCGGAATTCCCCATACTTTTTTCATACCTCTGTTGTTCTCTATGCAATGACTTTATATACTTTATCGTTGGCATGTAGAGGTTGGACGACTTTTATGCCGACCTTATCCCCTTCTTTTGCTTCAGTCACATTATCAAACTCTATCCGCATCGACTCGACCTCTTGAGAAAAATCTGCCTGTTTCCCTTTGATGTGAATAGTGTCTCCGACTTTAAGTGCGCCGCTTAGCTTAATCATTCCGACGGAAATCTTGCCGAAGAAATGGCCCACGATCCCGATCTCTTGCTCTTCCATATCTATCCTCCTTTTTTATCACGAAAAAGAAAACCCACTGCGATACATTGTATCACAGTGGGTTAAACAGTAAAGGTGACTTACTGTTAAAACTTAAGCTTTTTGGGCGGAACCCAACACGCTCTCATTTTTGTGCTTGTACATTTCAATCAGAGCAACACGGGCCGGCCCCAGATACTGTCGAGGGTCAAAATCAGCCGGCTTGTCATTAAAATGCTTTCTGATCGCCGCGGTCATCCAAAGGCGCCCGTCAGAATCAATGTTCACTTTGCACACAGCCGATTGCGTCGCCTTTCGAAGCTGCTCCTCCGGAATGCCGACAGAATCCTTCAGATCTCCACCGTTCTCGTTAATCATGGTGACCGCCTCAACAGGCACGGAAGATGATCCATGAAGCACGATCGGGAATCCCGGAATCTTTTCCTCGATCTCCTTTAAGATATCAAAGCGCAATTCCGGTGGAATGTAGACACCGTCTTCATTTTTGGTGCATTGCTCAGGCTTGAACTTATTGGCCCCGTGACTTGTTCCGATCGAAATGGCGAGCGAATCAACCCCTGTGTTTTTAACAAATTCAATCACCTCTTCGGGCTGCGTGTAGGTCGTTTTCTCGGCGACAACATCATCTTCAATCCCTGCAAGAACCCCAAGTTCTCCCTCAACAGTCACATCAAATTGATGCGCGTATTCAACAACCTGCTTGGTGAGCTCCATATTTTTTTCAAAAGGATGATGCGAGCCGTCGATCATCACCGAAGAAAAGCCTGAATCAATACAGGACTTGCACAGCTCAAAGGTATCGCCATGGTCAAGATGAAGGGCGATCGGGATCTCTTTCAATCCTTTTTCCTTGGCATGCGCCTTCATCATCTCAACGGCCCCTTGACCCATGTACCTTAAAAGCGTCTGGTCGGCATATTTGCGCGCGCCGCTGGATACCTGCAAGATAACCGGCGATTGCGTTTCCAAACACGCCGTAATGATTGCCTGGATCTGCTCCATATTATTGAAGTTGTACGCCGGAACAGCATACTTATCCTTAACCGCGGATTTAAACATTTCTCTTGTGTTGACCAGCCCTAAATCTTTGTATGAAACCATCGTTCTCCCTTTCGTTAAAGATATAAAATTATAATTATTGAAACGCCAACATTCTATGGAAAAATCCTATAAAAGCAAGCAAAAAATGTATTAGTGAACCTGCTATTAAACACAAATAATTATAGCCCCCCGAGTTCAAATACTTCCATGTTTGAACTACGCAGGGTTAACGCAATCTAAAATTTACGTCGTACTCCTTCGTTTCACAATGGAGCACGTAATGTTTTCTTCGAAATAATATTAAGGAAAAACATACGCTTTGCTCCGTAAATTAAGATTGTGTAAGAAATAAAGTCCAGTATAAATTTTAGGTTCTACCAAGTATTTCTTCCGCCGCATCTTTAAAAGCCACCGGTCCGCTTCATCAAGCGGCACTTCATGAACAGTAATCGATTCAAATTCATCGCCCCCACCGCGGGCGACCTTTTCTAAATTCTGCGCGTGGAGGATCGTGACCATATCCGAGCTGGAACCGCTTGAAACCGGGCCCTCCAATAACTTGGTCATTTTCCCGGCCCTGTAACCCGTTTCTTCAAGAAGTTCGCGCTTGGCGGCCGTCAATATAGATTCCGGCCTTTTTTGTCCGCGATCATTGACAAGCCCCGCCGGAAACTCGATCGCGCGTCTTTTCACGGGAGGGCGGTATTGCTCGACAAAAAGGACGCGTTTTTCATCGGTCATCGCGATAATAATGACAATCGCGCTGCAATTATTGCGCTCGACATATTCCCACTCTCCCTCGCGGACAAACCGAAGAAATTTTCCTTCATGAAGTATTTCTTTTTTCGCCTTTTTATCAATCTGCGCGCGCATATAAATCCCCGCATGAAAACAATAAGATCAGTTTCGCCCAACTCCAAGTTCAATCGATGAAACGCTCATTTCACATTCCAGATAACTGAGCTGTCCTTGATTCACCGGAACGAGATCGGCAGCCATAGCATTCCATTTTCCTTTTTCAATTCTCCCGCGGAAAGTAAACTCAGCCCCCTGTAAAGATCGCCGCCATTGGTCATAAGAGATCGCGTATTCCCCTCCACGATGACGCCCCCAAAAGAATTTTAATTTAATATTCTGATAATCAGCATAATTCGGATTTCCGACATTCAGATGCAAACGGACCCCGCCCTCAATGGGTTCAACGCGTTCAACCGCAATGAGAAAAGTCCCGGTATTTGTCTGGATCGGTTGATACTCCTTCGAAAATGGATTAATTACGATTGTTTTACTATTAAGCCCGTCCAGGCGCTGGTCAACGTTTTGTTGAAGCTTTTTTGAATACTCATCCAGGCTGGATTCCAGGCCGTTGGTATACTGTTGAATGCTGTCGTTTAGGTTATTTGAAAGCTCGACGAGAGTTGGTTGAATCGTAGCCACATAATCCTCTAGAGCTCCGATGCGCTGTTCTAAAGCCGCGTTGGATTGCTGTGAGAACGCGCTATCGCTTGCAAAAAGAAGGACCATCAAAACACTTACAAATAGCCCTATTAAAGAGAACATCTTACTGCCGCGCTTGGATAAATTCATATGGCCCCCTGTTTTCTTAGGTTTATCTGTTTAATTCCTTTCGGACTTCTTCAATCAACGGAGCAATCATCTTTTCGGAGAAATCAAATCGAAGTCCCGCCGCTTCAAATAATTCGGGCAAAGGCCTTGATCCCCCAAGGCTTAAACCTTCGCGGTACTGACTAAGAGTCTTTCCCCAATCGCTCTTTCCATTCAACCAAAGCTGCAGCGCGCCGAGTTGCGCAATGCCGTATTCAATATAGTAAAATGGCACCTCAAAAATATGTAACTGCCGATGCCATAAAAAGCCATGTTCCTCATCCAATCCGGTCCAATCAACAACTCCGCCGCTAAAACGCCGGTGCAGATTTAACCATACTTCCCGGCGATCATCCGCGGAATGTTTAGGGTTTTCATAGATCCAATGCTGAAACGCATCGATCACCGCCACCCAAAGGAGAGTAAAAACAATATCTTCCAAGTGCTTTACGCGCGAGCGTCCTTCATCTTCTTTCTCATAAAACACGCTTAAGTACTGGTCTGACAGAAGCTCCATTCCCATCGAAGCGACCTCATTAAATTCCATTGGTCCGTGGCGATAATCGAGGAGAGGATCATGGGCGCAGGCGAGAGAATGAAACGCGTGGCCCCCCTCATGCAAAAGCGTGCGGACATCTCCGTCAATACCAACAGCGTTCATGAATATAAAAGGTTTGCGCGCTTCATTTAATGTTGATTGATAACCCCCCGGCGCTTTACCTTTGCGGCTCACCAAGTCTAAAAGCCCTCTATCCGCCATTTCTGAAAATCGCGCGCCTAAATCCTGATCGACCCGATGAAATATTTCCCCGCACCCGGTGACAAGATCCTTAACATCCGTAAAGGGCTTTAAGGGCGCGCGCCCTAATGGATCGACCGCCGTATCCCAAGGCCTCAACTGCTTGAGATTCATCTGCTCTTTACGCTTTTTAAGGATCTGTGTCCATAAAGGAACAACCAATCGCTCAATGCTCGCATGATATTGCCGGCAATCCTTTGGATCATAATCAAAACGGTAAAGCGATTTAAACTTATAATCACGGAAATTTTCAAATCCGGCATTTTGTCCTATCTCATCTCTAAGAACAAGCATCTGATCAAATAACTTATCGAGCTTTGAACTTTCGCTAAGCCGCCGCTGCGACGATGCCCGCCAGGCCCTCTCTCGCAGATCACGATCCGGCTCGAGTAAGAATTTTTCCATTTCCTGCATCGTCCGCTGGCATCCTTCAAATTCGACCATCAGTGCCCCGCAAATACCCTGATATTCCTGCGATAACAGGTCAATTTTTGTCTGTAACTCAACATTTTTTTCGACAAAAAGCTCAATGTCGTTACAAATCGCGCGGGTATAAATACCATAGCGGCCTTCTTTGAGCCCGAATAGCTCTGACTCTTTGAGATATTTTTTGTTAAGTCGGTCCTCAAACATCTTAGTTGCGGGAACGATCTTTTCAATAAAATCCTTGTAGCTTTGCACTCGGGCGGCATCATCTGTTTGACAGGTCATAAGGATATATAGGATCGAGCCCTGTTGATCAAGGGCCGCTTCTAATTCTGAGCGGTTTAAGACCCATCGCTCCAACTCCTCGGAAGACTCAATATTTTCCGCTATCAGCTGTTCGAATAAGGCTTTTATTTCCTTTAGGCTAGTCAAATCAGCCGTTTCCGGAACAAATTGACGCTTTTGATGCATCGGCAATTCATTAAAATTGAGGTGATTTTCAGAAGTTTCAACCATAATTAGAATAAATAATAAATTAATAAATGGTAACAGCCACCAATTATCTCCAGAGTTTCCGAAGGAAACGAAGGGTGTCAAGGTAATTTAATTGGTGGCTGTCACCCATTATCTCACCTGCTTGTTAACAAAAATTTGGGTTGACAAAATCCGATTTTAAAGTATACTTTTATCTCAAACAGAAACGCGACGTATTTTTATCAATTTGATCAAAGGATAATGAGTTATGGCCAAAGTATGCGCAATATGCCAAAAAGGAATCATCCCGGGCGTAAAATATAAAAGACGCGGACAGATCAAGCGAACAGGCGGTGCCGGTTCGAAGATCGTTGGAAAGACTCTGCGTCGTTTCCTTCCCAACCTCCAAAAAGTTAAGGTCAACTTGAACGGAACGATCAAGAGAATTAAGGTCTGTACAAGTTGTATCTCCGCAGGAAAGATCACTAAAGCCTAAAACAACTATTCACTTACCTTCATATCTTTGAGCATTAACTGCGGTGTCGGCGCTTTATTCCAATCGTCGATCGCAATCTCATAGGCCAAGTCAATCCTTTTCCCCATTTTCACCATACCCTTAAAGCCGGCCATGCCAAACCCCACAACAGAGATCGAAGCGTTCCCGTCTGTAACCCAGAATTTAAGCGTGTTTTTCCCGAGAACAGCAGGATGGCTTTTTACCGTTATCTGGCGTGAACAAAAGATCGGCGGAGGGTTTCCTTCTCCAAAGGGTTGCATGGAATCAATGATCTCTGCCAATTTCATGCTAATGCTCGATAAAGGAATTTCGCAATCAATCGTGATCGTCGGAAGCAATTTCTTAACTTCCAGTGTTTCCCGGGCGACCTCATTGATCAGCGCCCTGAAAGGGTCGATGTTCTCTTCTTTGATCGTGAGCCCGGCGGCCCCGGCGTGCCCACCGAAATTCTCTAAATACTCCGCGCAAGAACTAAGCGCCTCGTGAAGATGAAAACCATTAATGGAGCGGGCCGATGCGATCCCGACCCCATCCTCAATAGATATGACAATCGCGGGACGATAATACTTATCTGCCAATCTCGACGCGACAATCCCCAAAACACCTTTATGCCACCCCTCTTTTCCCAAAACAATGACCCTCTCGTCCTTAAAATTGACTTCCTGTTCAACGATCTCAAAGGCCTCGTCGACAATTTCCGCCTGTATTTTTTGGCGTTGAACATTATGCCGATCTAAGGCCTTGGCCAGGTCATAGGCTTCATCAGAATCATTGCTTAAAAATAAATCGAGAGATGTCTGGGCAGAATCCATGCGTCCGGCCGCATTGATGCGGGGGCCTAAAACAAACCCAATATGAAACGGGCTCAGTTTTTTCCCCTTGATTTTAGCGACATCAAGAAGAGCCAAAAGCCCTTTATTGGTGGTCGTATTAATTTTGGGCAAACCCGATTTGACAAAAATACGGTTTTCCCCCCGTAACGGCACGACATCAGCAATCGTCCCGATTGCCGCAAGATCTAATATTTTTTCACTTTCACTCTGGCCTAAAAGCGCTTGGGTTAATTTTGTCACCAGTCCCACCGACGCCAAATGCTTAAAAGGATACGGGCATCCCTTTTGCTTCGGATTAATGATCGCAACCGCATTAGGAAGATACTCGTCGGTTTCATGATGGTCAAGAATGACCACATCAATACCGTGGCTATTGATCAGGTCAACTTCCCTGTGTGCCGTAATACCGCAATCAACGGCGATCACAAGCCCAACCCCCTGTTCTTTGGCAAACTCCCCCATCTTTTCATTCATCCCGTATCCATCCTCCATGCGATGCGGAATATGGTGAGTGATCTTAATGCCCATTTGCGTAAAGACATTATTTAAAAGCACGGAAGCCGTAACACCGTCAACATCATAGTCGCCGATAACAAGCACGCTCTCATTCTCGCTTTCCGCCTCGCGAATACGCGCAACCGCCTTTCCCATATTCTTTAAAAGGAATGGATCGTGGAGCCCGGAAAGATCGGCGGAGAGAAAATCTTTAGCTTCCTGGATATCGGTAATTTCACGGTTGATCAGAAGCTGTGAGATGATCGGATGGACATCAAGCGCGTTACTTAAATCCACCTGTAAACCGGGATTGGGACTATGAATTTTCCATTCTTTTTGCATAATAGACTATTAATGTAGAGGTACGGCACACCGTACCCCTAACTACATTTTTTCCGGCGTGCTCAGGCCCAATAGGCGCAGGCCGTTGCTTAAGACAATCCTTGCGGCATTCGTCAAGCCAAGCCGCTCGGAAGATAACCGCGCGTTTTGCGGATCAATGACGCGATGGCAATCATAGAACTTATGAAAACTGGTTGCCAGTTCCTGAAGATAGCTCACCAGGGCATAGGGGTCTAATTCATTATAGCAGTTCATCAGAACATCAGAAAAACTCCCCAATTTCTTTATCAGATCAAGCTCTTCCTCTTCCTTTAGTAACTTAAAATCTGACTTCACAAACTTGATCTTCGCGTCAGCGGCCTTGGCATTGATGCTGTGAACCCGTGCATGCGCGTATTGAATATAATAAACAGGGTTTTCCGATGTTTCCTTCTTCGCCAATTCCAGATCAAAATCCAAATGAACCTTAATATGCCGCATAAGGAAGAAAAACCGTGCCGCGTCCACACCGACCTCATTGATCACTTCACGCAGACTGATAAATTCCCCGCGTCGCGTGGACATGGAAACCGGCTGGCCATCCCGGTAGATCGTGGCCAACTGAACGATCAAGACCTCAAGAGCATCCCGGCTCTTACCGAGCGCCTCAACAGCGGCCTTAAGCCTCGGGATGTATCCATGATGGTCCGGCCCCCAGATATTGATCACTTGATCGAATTTCCGCTCATACTTGTTTTTATGATAAACAATATCCGGGGCTAAATATGTATACGTCCCATCGCTTTTTTTGACAACCCGGTCTTTGTCGTCACCGAAACCCGTCGATTTAAACCACAGCGCCCCGTCTTTTTCATACAGAAACTGCTTTTTTCGAAGATAACCCAAGACTGTTTCAATATTTTCCTTTGTGGCGATCTTCGATTCATGTGACCAGGTCTGAAAATGCACGGCAAAATCGTTAAGGTCCTTCTTGATAACATTCAATAAATATTCAACGCCAAATTGGGTAAATTGTTTTAAATC
Organism: Candidatus Omnitrophota bacterium; assembly: GCA_023136835.1. Lineage (GTDB taxonomy): Bacteria > Omnitrophota > Gorgyraeia > Zapsychrales > Zapsychraceae > 2-02-FULL-52-10. The sequence continues at coordinate 7,928 of JAGLQN010000305.1, forward strand.
GGCTTCTTCCAATTCAGAGATCTTTTTGATCTTATTGTTATCCATGAAAATTTGGGCCATCCCTTTAATATATTCGCCTTGATAACCCTCCTCCGGAAAATTGATCGTGCCTCCCAATAGTTCAATCGCCCGGCACCGGATCGAATGGCCCAGAATATTGATCTGATTTCCACCGTCATTGACGTAATATTCACGCGTCAGATCAAATCCGATATAGGCGAGTATATTTGCCAGAGCGTCGCCGACAGCCGCTTGACGGGCATGCGCGACACTCAATGGGCCGGTCGGATTCGCGCTGACAAACTCAATTTGGATTTTCTTTTTCGCCCCAAAATCAAGACACCCGTAATCTTTATCTTCTTTGAAAACTTGATCTAAAATATCATAAAGCGCCGCCGGGGTAAGATAGAAATTGATAAATCCCGGCTTTTTAACCTCAATCTTAGCGATCTTGCCCCGAAAAAGCTTATCCCCTGCGACGTTCTGAAAAACAGGCAAAAATTCACCCGCGATATCCATCGGAGGCTTTTTAAATAATTTTGAAGATTTTAGCGCAATATTCGATGCAAACTCGCCGTGCTGCTTATCGGCAGGAATTTCTAACTCAACAGAAGGCAAAGTTTTTTTGCGGGAAGGGAACGCCTTTTTAAGAGACCGTTCAAGTTGAGTCTGCAATTGTATTTTAAAATGAGATAGCATTTTTAAAAAAAAAGTCACAAGAGACACGCCACATTTCACAAGTAATTCTTAATAAGTCAATTTCGCCTGTGAACTTGTGATTTGTACCCTTGTGACCCTTTTAAAAGATGAATCTATGTTAGCTCGACCTTAACTTCCTTAGCTTCCCGCCATAGATATTCAAGCCCGTAAAACTCTCTGACATCCTTCACGAAGACATGGATCACAACATCACCGGCATCAAAAACCACCCACTCCGACGCCTTAAATCCCTGTTTAAAGTGCAAGGACATGCCAAGCTTCTCGAATTCCTCATCAATATGCTCAGCGACCGCGCGAACCTGCCGGACCGTGTTCCCGGAACAGATTACAAAATAATCGCAAAAATTCACAACTTTACGCATGTCCAGGATAACAATATCCTGGGCTTTTACATCGGAAGCAAATTCCGCAACTAATTTAGCAGTTTTACGTGAAGTTAACGAAGCTTTTTTAATGACCTAATGCCTTGTTTCTGATAACTTTTAAAAATACGGACCCGGTTGATAGAACCAGGGCGGCTCTAAAAAACCATGATATGTTGCGTCATCGAACAAATATCACGTGTGCACCTTACCGGATAAGCCAGACCAAAGCCACACAGACTATTCCCGCGGTGGGCGCATACTAATCTAATAGAGAAAGAATTATTTCTTTAACTTTGCAGCTTGATCTTTGCTCAATACACGCCAACATTCATGAGTACCGGCTTTTGACTTTGTTACCGCAAAGAAACGACCGCTTTTTTCGCGGACTTCATATTCCGAAGAATTAAATTTTTGTTTGCTTTTAACATCATAGAACGACAATTCTTCCATACTTTCCTCCTCTGCTGAATAATATTAAAATAATGACTAGAGTTTAACCGATTATAAATAACTTGTCAAATCAAAAAAATCATTTATCTCCAACAAGTCACCTAAAATTCGCTATTCCTAATAATTGACTTAATTGTTTTTCCTGCAAAGAGGTCACCGGGCCTACTAAAGCAAGATTATACCGCTTGGGATTAAAGATCTCTTTAGCAACACACCGGATATCTTCTTTTTTTATTTTTTCGAACTCCTTGACGACCCCTTTGAGTGTTTTGACCTGATTTTTTGAGACCATGCCCTCTCCCACCCAGAGCATATTGTCCATCGTATCCTCTAACCCCAAAAGAAGCTGCCCCAATAAATAATCCTTTCCACGCTGAAACTCGCTTTGGCTGACTCCCAAACGTTTGATTTTACTTAATTCCTTGAGGATCAGCGTTGTGGCTTCGACAATTTTCCGGTTATCAACCCCCGCGCGGATCAAAAAAAGCCCTGTATCATGCAACGTCTTATAACTACTCGCAATGGAATAGGCCAAGCCTCTCTTCTCCCTGACCTCCACAAAAAGCCGGCTGGACATATTCCCGCCTAAAATAACGCTTAAAAGACTTAAGGTATAGCGCTCTTTATGCCACTCATCAAAACCTGGTATGCCCAGAGCCAAATGCATTTGCTCGATATCCTTCTTAAAAAAGCGGGCATTGGGCGTAGACTGAACGCCGTCAACTTTAACATATCCTTTTTTGGGAGACTTCTGCAGTTTGCCGAACTTTCTCCGCGCTAAATTGACGATCCGGTCATGTTTCAGGTGGCCGCACGCGGCAACAACAATGTTTTCCGGAACATAATGTGTTTTATGGAAATTCTTCAGGTCACGATTAGACATCCCACTAACCGTTTCTTTCGTTCCTGCAAGACTTTTTCCTAAAGGATGCCCCGGCCATAACAATCCATCAAGAAGCTCCAAAACGAAATATTGCGGAAGATCATGGTACATTTTGATCTCTTCGACAATGACGGTTTTTTCTTTATTGACATCCTGAAGGGCAATTTTAGGAGAAACGATCATATCGGCAAGCACATCAAAGGTCTGATTAAGATGTTTGGAAGGGATTTTTGCGTAGAAGCATGTTTGCTCCTCAGAAGTAAACGCATTGAGAGCGCCGCCAACGCCTTCAATCAGCATTTTAATCTCTTCGCAAGCATATTTCTTGCTTCCCTTAAACAAAATATGCTCAAGAAAATGAGCCGCCCCTTTGAGTCGCCCTTCTTCATAGCGCCCACCAACACCGACCCAAAACCCGATCGAAATGCTATCACGGTCTTTAATGTTATGTGTAACGACCCTAACTCCATTGCGTAATATATCTTTTCGATACATCTTAATCCCTTCAATGATTTTTAAAATCCATATGTCATCCTGAGCGCCGCGAAGCAGCCCCCGGAGGGAGAACGAAGGATCTCAAGTTTAGATTCTTCGTCGAGACTACCGCCTCGCCTCAGAATGACGGTGGGTTTACTGTATTTTTGACAGCTTGATAAAGGACACTATTTTAACCCGCGCGACAGCGTCCAAACAAAACGCGTGACGTTTTTTACTAAGTTTTTATTTCCCCTGTGCTTATCAATCTGTTTGATAATGGCGCTTCCGACAATAACTCCATCCGCGATTTTTGCAACCGATTTAGCCTGAGCCGGTGTTGAAATGCCGAAACCGACACAGATCGGCTTATTGGTAAACCTCCGGGCTGTCCTGATTTTCGCGGCATTTTCTGCCGCGAATCGTTTCTTTGCCCCGGTGACTCCTGCCATGGAAACGTAATAAATAAAACCCGTCGAGGACTTAACAATATGCTCCGTGCGTTTTGTTGTTGTTGTCGGCGCTAAAAAGAAAACCATTGAAATTCCGTATTTCTTCGCTTTGCGGATTAAATTTTTTGCCTCTTCAGGAGGTAAATCGGGAATGATGACACCGTCGACCCCGTTTGATTTTGCGTCACGTATGAATTTATCTTCACCATAATGGAGAACAGGATTGTAATACGTCATCAAAGCGATCGGTATTTGTGATTTCTGGCGGATCCGATTAACCGTAATGAATATCTTTTGGAGATTGATGCCTTTTTTCAAGGCGCGAGTAGAAGAAGCTTGGATGGTCGGCCCATCGGCCAAGGGATCAGAAAACGGCACGCCCAGTTCAACAATATCGGCACCGGCATGTTCAAAGCTTAAGACCAATTCCTCGGTCGACTTTAAATTCGGATCGCCGGCGGTAATAAAGGGAATAAACGCTTTTTCCCTTTTTCTCTTTAATTCTTTGAATGTGCGCTCAATACGGTTCATTACATAAGCTTCTGTCATCCTGAGGAGTCCGAAGGACGACGAAGGATCTAGACTTATAAGATTCTTCGCTTCGCTCAGAATGACGCGGTTGAGATGCCATAATTATATATACGGTTTTATTTGTTCCATATCTTTATCTCCGCGGCCGGAAAGACAAAGGATCACATTTGCCTTTCTCTTTACCCGCCGGGCTAATTTTTCCAGATACGCGATGGCATGCGCCGTTTCAAGCGCGGGGATAATGCCTTCTCTCGCTGATAACAGCTTTAAACCGCTCAGCGCTTCTTTGTCGGTCACTGAAACATACTCCGCGCGCCCAATATGTTTATAGTAGGAATGTTCGGGCCCTACACCGGGATAGTCCAGGCCTGCTGCAATAGAATGCGCGATTCGGATCTGGCCGTCCTTCGTTTCTAAAAGGTTCGATCGGCTTCCATGTAAAACGCCAACATCCCCTTTGGCTAAAGGTGCCGCATGGTGTTGCGTATTGATCCCGTAGCCTGCCGCCTCAACACCGATCATTTTCACCTTCTTATCCTTAAAGAACGCGTGAAACAGGCCCATGGCATTGCTTCCGCCGCCGACACAGGCGATTAAATAATCTGGAAGCTTCCCTTCCTTAGCGCGGAATTGCCTTCGTGCTTCCTGTCCGATCACCGCCTGAAAATCCCGCACCATTACGGGATATGGATGCGGCCCGGCTACAGATCCGATGATATAAAAAGTATTATTGACATTCGTGACCCAATCCCGGATCGCTTCGTTCATAGCATCTTTGAGGGTCTTTGAACCGCTCGTTACCGGAACGACCTCTGCCCCTAAAAGACGCATACGATCCACGTTCAAGGCCTGCCGGGCAATATCCTCACAACCCATATAGACAACGCACTCTAATCCCATCAGGGCCGCCGCAGTGGCCGTAGCGACCCCATGCTGGCCCGCACCGGTCTCCGCGATAATACGGGTCTTGCCCATGCGCTTGGCAACTAAAACCTGCCCTAATGTATTATTAATTTTATGGGCCCCGGTGTGAAGGAAATCTTCCCGTTTTAGATATACTTTTAGCGTTTTAAGGTGAGTGCTTAAACGCTCCGCATGATAGAGATTCGTCGGCCGGCCGGCATATTCTCTCAGATAGAAATCAAATTCCCTTTTAAACTTACTGTCTGACTTTAAAGACTTAAAAATCCTCTCCAAATCCTCTAAAAGAGCCATCAGCGTCTCGGGAACATATTTCCCTCCAAACTCTCCGAAATGTCCTGTTCTGTCTGGTAATGTCATGTTTTTAATCGTCCATTGTGCGATTATAATTAAGGCTTGGATAAAACACTAGAAACGTGAAGCGGAAATTTTTTGTTCAAGAAGGCTCACTAAAACCACGCGTTCAGATTCACCGATCTCTTTGATTGCCGCATTAAATTTCTCAACACTCTCTTTTTGTTTTATGTAGAAAGAGACGTCGGCGACGGCGCCTAAGGCCTCACGCGCAAGGCTCTTTAGTTTTAATAATCTCTCAGCGTCGGGATGATCGGTCCACGACTCCTTTATCTCCCCGATCAAACGCTTTAAATTAGCGTTCCATTCTTCAATATTATGTTCCTTCTTTATATAGTATTCCGCGTCGCCTATGATCCATAATTTTAACTTGGTAAGATCCTCATCCGAAAGAGTTTCAAAATTCTTTAATTTCTTTAAAACAGCCTTCATTTCGTCCAAAACTAATTTCAGGGCATATCCGCACAATTCACTCTCCATCTTCTCCAGTGTCCCTGCAAGTCTTAAATAGGCTTCACCATCTCCAGATTCAGTGACCCCTCGAAAATCTTCACTTATCTTGTTAAGTAAAATATTATCTTCAGACATTGGTTATCTCCCATTTAGCAGCTTTTATATTCCAAAAGGAATTTCTGTATTGTACCACAATCCCGATTATTTATGAACGAGATTTATTAAGACTATGCTCGATCATATATTGCACAACTTCTAATTCATCACCATCGAACCAGATGAGGCCGCACATAAAACACTTGTCAACCTCAACACGGTAAGCTTCCGTATAAAACATGCGCATCATTCTTGTCCGGGGATGCAAACACTTCGGGCACCTCAGCAAAGTCTTGGGATCACGGTTGATCTTTTTAAAGGCCATCAGCTTTTCTTCCCGGCTAATACCTTCGGCTATCTTTTTAATTCTTTCGCTAAAACCAACTTCTTGACGGATAATAATGCGCTGTACATCTTTCTCCTCAACCAACGTGCCCCGGCAGGAAGAACATTTATGGACTTCGGTGCCTTCATAAGTGATCACATTCAATGGCAAGCTGCACTTAGGACATTGATAGGCCCCGCCTGCCTTCCCAGGCTCACCTTTCGAGACAATGTGGCGGATATCCTCATCCTGATAGACCATTTGAACTTTTTTTCCGCCAAGACGCTGAACCCATGTTTCCGGCCGCATCCACCCCAAAGTCATCATCTGCATCATGTCGAACGGGCCTTGCCACGCCCCGTCTTTGTGGGCCATCCATTGAGTCGTAGAGCCTTTGATCTCCGGAACCGCCGTTCGCGGCTTTTGCGCCTGACGCTCAACGTCTTTAACAACCAATTCGACATCACTATGGGCCATATCAAGTAAAATACCTAACCGTCCGTCAATGGGGGGATGCGTTGAGAACATTTCCGACAATAGTCCATCTCCCTCATCAACAGCCGAATATAAAGGATTAACAATAAAGATCGATTCTAGTTCTTGCGCCGGCAAACCGCCTCCTCGCCATCGATACGAGATCGCGTAAAGCGCTTCGGCTAAACTTAGGGGATCGCGGGTTAAGCGTACCGCGATCGCATCGGCACGATATTCACGCTGGCGGGAGATGAACAACCGCACCAATTGGCTCAACATTTTTGTCACCGAAAGCAGCATGTAGATCAACATCAAGAAAACGATCACACCCGCGCCACCGCGCGCGGAGACCCGCATTGATGAATAGCCTCCCTGCCTGCCTCCTCCTCTAAAGACCGCTTCAAAGCCCCGCAAGACACCGCTAAACAATTCAAATAAAGACGTCGTTATCGTCGTCGCCAGACAATCCCCGGATACGATATGTGCCGCCTCATGGCCGACAACCGCTTCAATCTGGGCGCGCGTCAAGCGCGCAAGCATCCCCTCTGTTAAGCCGATCACCGCCTGGCCGGAGAAATCCGCTAAAGCAAAAGCGTTCATCGCCATCGTCGGAATAACGACGGCCTCCATCTTTTTACCACCGGTCGCGACCGAAACCTCATCAACAATATTTTGGAACATTTGATGATACCGGTCTTTGGGATTGAGCTTTTCAGCTTTCAAAACACCGAGAATCTTTACGATCAGGTTCGCCGTTGTCCAGTTCCAGTGGACAAAACCAATAATAAAAGCAAACCCAAAAATGATCAATGTCTGGGAAAATTTTAAGACGGTAAAATGAAACGTAAACGCGCGGGGGCTTGCCTGATAATTGAAGAAGTTGACTGAAAGAACGGCAATAAGCCAAAATGCCGCGAAATAAACGAAGATCAAAAAAAAGAAGACAAAACTAATGGTCTTAGTTTTGTCTTCTTCAATTTTTGTAAATGAATAAGGCATGCACTAGATATTGACAATAACTGTTACGCAGCAGCTATTAAAACTTGACTTTTGGGGTTTCTTTCTCTGAATCATCTTCAAGCTCGAAGAAATCACGTTTCTCGAACTTGAACTTGCTGGCAATGAAATTATCCGGAAAAGACTGAACGCTCGTATTAAGCCGGTTCACTTCATCATTATAATACTGCCGCGCGAAAGTAATCTTATTTTCCGTCGAGGTTAATTCCTCATGAAGCTGGCGCATCTGCTGGTCGGCTTTGAGATTCGGGTAGTTTTCAGTAACCGCAAACAGGCTGCGCAGCGTGCTGCTCAAGAAATTCTCTGCCGCTTGTTTATCCTTAATACTGCTGGCATCGACCGCCTGTTGTCGGGCCTTAATGACATTTTCCAACGTGCCGCTTTCATGGGCCATGTACCCTTTTGCCGTCTCAACTAAATTCGGAATGAGATCATGCCGGCGCTTGAGCTGGACATCGATCTGAGACCAGCCGTTCTTGGCATTCTCGCGCAACTGGACGAGATTGTTATAAACAGCAACCCCCCAGAGAACACAAGCCGCCACTAAGATAAGTAGTATCCAAAGTACAATCATATCCCCCCCTTTTGACAGATAATAACTTTTCTGTCCGGTAAAAATGTATTAAAACTACCGTCATTCTGAGAAGAGGCAACAGCCTCGACGAAGAATCTCAAAATAAGATCCTTCCTCTTCGCTACACTCAGGGTCAGGATGACGAAAGTTTGGTAAGATTCTTATACTGCAACTTTTTTCAATACAATAAACAAAGTTTCCCCGGACAGAAGTGATTTAAATATACGGAATTATAACACGGAAAGACTTACTAACGCAAAGATTATCAAGAAAACGTTTATACAATAATTCGTAAACGATTTTCTTACTGTTTGCCATTATCATCATACTCTTTCATGATCATAGATGTCTGCCCAAAACCTACAGCCCCATCGATCATGAGTGGAATTTTCTTTTGACTACTATCAAACCAGACTTTATATTTTTTTGAAACACTGCTCATATAATAAGCGTCGAATTCCTGACCTGCGGCCATAAACTTGCTCTTTTTATCAAGTTTAAAGCTGACATCGCGTGTCGGTAAATGAAGCTCAAGGTTCTCACCTTTGACGAATTGCCCGCGCTGACGATAACGGTAAATAAACCCGTAAATATTATCGAATCTCCCGCCCCCCTGTAAAATCTTTTCAGTTTGCCGTCCTCTCGCGGTCTTGACAATACGGACTTTTCCGAGTTTTGTATCATAAAACTCGACAATCTTTTCTTTAAGGCCGAAAATATTTAAATCCCGCTCGATTATGAGCGGATAAAATGTTTCCGGATCAAGATAGATCCTCTCTTGATCAGAAAACCGGAATCCTTTTGCCGTGAAAGTAATTAACAAGGCTTCTCTCCCGCTGAAATCAACCAGCCCGCCAAAGACAAGAGTCGCTTCACCGACCTTAAATTTAAACTTCTTGATATCATACGTTATCGTCTCCCCC
>JAGLQN010000306.1 GCA_023136835.1 Candidatus Omnitrophota bacterium
AGTGTCCTAGTCAAAGAAAGAGATCAAAGTCTCAGTTATCATCGGGCTCACGTCAGGGGCAAAACACTCCAGCATATCCATTAGCCGCCCTTCGGTCGTCGTCTGTGCTGCTGATTTTTGTATTAAGAGCCTATGTGAGGGCAAAAACCTTTTACCGAGACTCCCAAAGAATTTTTATCCCATAAACAACGGTGTATGATAGAATAATTTTAGTTGAGTTAGAGAACATCTCTAATACTAAAAATAAGTACAAGCTTTGTGGTTAATGAAAAAAGTCTCTCAAAAAACGATACCCCGAGCCCTTTTGTATGTCCGGACGCTTGAAAATCTGATAAGGAAAGAGAAGAGGGACTATGTTTCTTCCAAGGTGTTATCCCAAATCACCGGGTTTACCGATGTCCAGATCCGCAAGGATATATCTCATTTCAAGAAAGTTGGTAAACCAAGAGTAGGATATCAGACCAAGAAACTCAAGGAAGCTTTAGAAGCGCTTGTTCTTCAAAATACAGTCCATGTTTCTTTATTTGGCGTAGGTAATTTGGGGATGGCGATTATGAAGTATCCCGAATTCCACTCGGCCAAGATAAAATTCGTCAACGCGTTCGATAGCGACCCCAAAAAGATCGGAAAGGTTATTAATGGGGTGAAGATCTATTCCATAAAGGACGCGACGAGAATTATCCCGAAGAGCCGCGCGCAGATCGGTGTTATTGCGACCCCCGAGGAGAAAAGCCAGGAGATCGCTGATATTATTTCTTCCTGCGGCGTGAAGGGAATTGTTAACTTTTCGCCGACATCGGTGAGTGTTCCTGAAGGTGTAAGCGTTAAGAATATCGACCTGTCGATCGAATTTCTAGCTCTGTTCTGTGATATTCAGGGATAGATGGAAGGCGGATCTTGTTGAGTCAAGTTGACAGATCTGTTTTTCGAGATGGATATTTTGAACGCAAATAGTCGCGAATCTAACGCGAATTACCGCAAATACCAGGACTGTTATTTGCGACCATTCGCGTGTCCCGACACTCGCTTTTTGCTCGGTCGGGACCCCGACCGACACGCAATGGCGTGTCGGGGCAATTAGCGATTATTTGCGTTAGCGCTTTTTAGTTATTAATTAATCGTTAATACCAAGTTTCAATTTTCATGAAAAGGTTAGAAGGGTCATTGTGCACGAATTGTCTATTGCGATGCAGTTAGTTGAGCAGATCGTGGGGGTTGCTGAAGCGAATCAGTTGCCGCGTGTAGATGAAGTTGAGCTGCAAACGGGGGTCTTAAGGCGGGTTATTCCTGAAATGATGCAGGCGGCATTTAAGGAAGCGACAGGAAATTCCATCGCCGATGGAGCGGTCCTTAAGATCACGGACATTCCGGCAAAAGCGCGATGTGATCAATGCGCGTTGGAATTCGAACCGGAAGCCGATAATTTCTTGTGCCCGGAATGCCAGGTCGCTAATGTCACGGTTCTCGAGGGAAACGTGATCATATTAAAATCTGTCAGCTGTCAGGCTGATCAGAGTTAAGAAAAGAGGAAAAG
>JAGLQN010000307.1 GCA_023136835.1 Candidatus Omnitrophota bacterium
AAAAATGGGATCTGTTCCTGCTTATTTGTTCCAGGTTTTCTAGGCGCGAAGTACGATGTACGAAGTACAAGAAAAAAAGGAGGGCTAAAAATTATGGGGAAAATATCTTCAGCTGTGCGAGAACTATTAAATCTAAAGGGAAGGGATGTGTGGTCGATCCAGCCGGATAAAACAGTTTTTGAAGCTCTCAAGATTCTGGCAGAGAAAAATATCGGAGCGCTTTTAGTCCTGGATGACGGGAAATTGGTCGGGATTTTCTCCGAGCGGGATTACACCCGCAAGGTCTTTCTGCTTGGAAAATCCTCAAAAGAAACAATGGTGGAAGAAGTCATGACGGAAGAGGTTTGTTTTGTAACCCCGGATACGAACATCGAGGAATGCATGGTTTTATTCACTAACAAACACATCCGTCATTTGCCGGTTATGGAAGCCGACCAATTGATCGGTGTGATCAGCATCGGAGATGTGGTCAATAAGATCATCCGCGAGCAGAAATTTGCCATCGGAGAGCTTGAAAATTATATTTCTGGATACAACTATACTGTCTGATATTCCGATAAATTAGGTATTGCAAAAGGGTGTTTTTTTAAAAAGAATATCTTGCAATGAAAAGGAAAAATGCTATATTGTAATAGTTCCAAAATTCACGATTGTAACGTTATTTAGCCCTCCCCCGCGCGTAGAAGCGACTTATTAAGCCTGTTTAATCCATATTAACCAAAGGTAGATCAGATGAGTGATGCATTACATAAAACGATAAAAGAGATCTGTACAGGATATGACAACGACCGGACGCGTTTAATGGATATTGTTACGGCTGTACAGAACAAATACCGTCATGTTTCCAATGAGGCGATGGTCGCGATTGCCCAGGAACTTCAAATAACCCAAGTGGAAGTCAGGAGCCTTGTTTCTTTCTACGCCTTTTTCTCGGACCAGCCCAAGGGCGAGACTGTTATCCGGATCTGTAATGATGTGGTCGATATTATGAAAGGTGTTGATAGAATCGCAAAAGCTTTCGTTGAGGAATTAGGCATTCATTTCGGTGAGACATCCGCGGACGGGAAATTTTCTCTTGAACATACGCCTTGTATCGGAATGTGCGACCAGGCTCCCGCGATCCTTATTAATGATGTTGTTTATACGAATCTTGCTGCCGATAAGATTAAGGAAATTGTTGCCCAGCTGAACAATGATAGCGACCCGAAAAAACTTGTAACCGCCTTTGGTGATGGGAATAATGCCCACGAATTGGTTCAGTCGATGGTCAATAATGGGATCCAAAAGGAGGGCGAGGTTATATTTGCCGACCGCGAAGCGGAAAGCGGATTAAAAAAAGTATTATCCATGAAGCCTGAAGAAGTGATCGGTGAAATAAAAGCTTCAAAAGTGCGCGGAAGGGGTGGCGCGGGTTTTCCGGCAGGCATGAAATGGGAATTTACACGGGCGGCAAAGGGTGATAGAAAATTTATCATATGTAACGCGGATGAGGGAGAACCGGGAACGTTCAAGGACAGAGTGCTCTTAACGGAGAAATACGACCTCCTTTTTGAAGGGATGACCATTGCCGGCTATGCAATCGGTGCCAAAGAAGGACT
>JAGLQN010000308.1 GCA_023136835.1 Candidatus Omnitrophota bacterium
GCCGGCGCTTATGTGTGCGGAGAGGAAAGTGCTTTGATCAGTTCCTGCGAGGGCCTAAGAGGGGATCCCAAAACCCGGCCGCCGTTTCCGGCGCAAAAAGGATATTTAGGGTGTCCGACATCTGTCAATAATGTGGAGACATTATGTTCTGTCCCAAGGATCTTGGAAAAGGGGGCCGGATGGTTTACGGAAATCGGTTCCCAGGTGAGTTCGGGTACGAAATTATTGAGCATCTCCGGAGATTGCTCGCGTCCGGGAGTTTACGAAATGCCTTTTGGGGTTAAAGTTTCCGAGCTTCTTCGCGAGTCCGGCGCAGAAAATCCTCAAGCTGTTTTGATTGCTGGGCCTTCGGGGCAATTTATCGGCCCGAAGGATTATGAGCGGACAATTTGTTATGATGACTTGGCAACGGGAGGCGCGATTGTTGTTTTTGGCGCACAACGCGATATATTGGAGATCGCTAAAGAATATATGGAGTTCTTTGTTGAGGAAAGCTGCGGTTACTGTACTCCTTGCCGGGCAGGAAATGTCATCATGAAGAACCGGTTGGAACAGATCTTAGCCGGAAAAGGAGAAGTTTCAGACCTTGACTTTTTAGAAGAACTGGGAGCAACGATCAAGAAGACAAGCCGTTGCGGTTTGGGGCAGACATCTCCCAATCCGATCTTGACAACGATCAAGAATTTCCGACCTCTCTATGAGGCGAAAATGACGCCGCAAAAAGAAGGCATGCAGCCGTCGTTTGATATCCATGCGGCTTTAGGCGATGCGAAAAGATTAACTGGACGCAAGTCTGTTATTTTTAACGAATAAAAAGTAAGGATAAAAAATGAGCGAACAAATAATTACCATCACGATCGACGGGCAAGAAGTTAAAGGGACTCCGGGGCAGACGATCATGGAGGTTGCCGATAGCGCGGGTGTTTATATTCCGCGGCTCTGCTTCTTAAAAGGGCTTACGCCCCATGGCAGCTGCCGTGTTTGTGTGGTCAATGTCAATGGCCGTCCTCAAACATCATGTACTCAACCCATTGCAAACGGGATGGTTGTCGAGAACGATACAGAAGAGATCAAGCAGTTGCGGAAAGATATTATTGACATGCTTTTTGTCGAGGGAAACCACTATTGTCAGTTTTGTGAAAAGAGCGGCAATTGCGAACTTCAGGCGGTGGCTTACCGGCTGGGCATTACGGCTCCGAAATATCCTTATCAGTTTCCTAATAAGGAGATTGACGCGACCCATCCGGATATTTTCCTTGATCTCAACCGCTGCATTTTGTGCGCGCGTTGTATTCAGACATCACGCGACGTTGACGGGAAGACGGTCTTTGAATTTGTCAACCGCGGTCCGGAGAAAAAAATCTCTGTAAACGCCGATGCTAAGCTTTCAGATACAAATTTGGATGTTACGGACAAAGTTGTTGATTCCTGTCCTGTAGGATCGATTCTTAAGAAACGGGTCGGATTTGCCGTTCCCATAGGAAAAAGAATCTATGATAAAGAAGCAATCGGTTCGGAAATAGAAAAAGGTTAAACATTATAATTTAAAGGTGGGGCGTTATGGAAAAACCAAGAATTGCAACCGCGACATTAGCCGGGTGTTTCGGCTGTCATATGTCCATATTAGATATCGATGAACGTATCCTTGAACTTGTCAAAGTCGTTGATTTTGATAAATCCCCTATTGACGATATAAAAACATTCAGTAAACGTTGTCTTGTCGGGCTTATTGAAGGGGGGTGCTCGACGGAAGAAAATGTGCATGTTCTTAAAGAATTCCGTAAGCATTGTGATGTTTTGGTTTCTGTCGGCGCGTGTGCCTGTACCGGTGGTATTCCGGCGCTGCGCAATCATGTGACTCTTGAAGAGTGCCTTAATGAAGCTTACCGCAATGGGCCGACGGTGTATAATCCGGATAATGTGATTCCGCGGGATAAGGAAATCCCTCTTTGTTTAGACAAAGTTTATCCGGCCCATCATGTTGTGAAAATAGACTACTTCTTGCCGGGCTGTCCGCCTTCAGCAGATACCATTTGGACAGGACTTGTGGCTTTGCTTGAGGGGAAACCTCTCTCATTTCCATATGAATTGATAAAATACGATTAAAATGAATAGGAGAAGTATCGTGAGTGAGAATATGAAAAGAATTGTGATTGAACCGGTAACAAGAGTAGAAGGCCACGGAAAGGTCTCTATTCTTTTAGATGAACAAAATAAGGTTAAACAGGCAAGACTCCATATTGTCGAGTTCCGCGGTTTTGAGAAATTTATCCAAGGGCGCCCGTACTGGGAAGTGCCTGTATTGGTACAGCGTTTGTGCGGGATTTGCCCGGTCAGCCACCATTTGGCGGCGGCAAAAGCGATGGACCGGATCGTCGGCGGAGAAAATTTAACCCCGACGGCTGAGAAAATGCGGCGGCTTTGCCATTACGGCCAGGTGCTTCAATCTCATGTGCTTCATTTCTTTCATCTTTGTTCTCCCGATCTTCTTTTTGGTTTTGACGCGGATCCCGCGATCCGTAATATTATCGGAGTTATCAATAAATTTCCTGAACTGGCGGTTCAAGGGGTCATGATGCGCAAATACGGCCAGGAGATCATTAAGGCGACAGCGGGAAAAAAGATTCATGGCACGGGAGCTATTCCCGGTGGTGTGAATAAGAATCTTTCAATTGAAGAGAGAGATTCTCTTTTAAAAGATCTGGACCAGATGATGGAATGGGGCAAAGGGGCGGTCAAGGTCGCTAAAGATTATACAATGGAGAATTTTGATATGGTCGCTCCTTTCGGGACTTTTGATTCAAACCATATGAGCTTGATCCGTGAAGACGGGGCCATGGATCTTTATGACGGAAAATTACGCGCAATTGACCCGGAAGGAAATAAAATATTTGATCATGTTGATGTTCAGAAGTATACCGACTATCTTCTCGAAGAGGTCAAAGACTGGTCTTATATGAAGTTCCCGTTTATCAAATCGATCGGGCCTGAAAAAGGATGGTATCGTGTCGGGCCGTTATCGCGTATCAATACATGTGATTTTATTGATACACCTGAAGCCGAGAAGGAAAGAAAAGAATTTATGGCGTTAACGGACGGCAAGCCGAATCAGATTACCTTGGCCTATCACTGGACACGGATGATTGAAGCTCTTCACGCCATTGAAAAGATCAATGAACTTTTGCATGATTCCGATCTTCAGGGAACGGATCTCGTTGTCACCGGAAAGAGGAGAGAAGAGACTGTCGCGATGCTCGAGGCGCCACGCGGAACGCTTATTCATCATTACCGTGTCAATAAGGACGATCAGGTCGAAATGGCGAATCTTATTGTTTCGACGACCAATAACAACACCGCGATGAACGCGTCCGTTACAAAGGTTGCCGAGGACCATTTAAGCGGCGTTGAGATCACTGAAGGGTTATTGAACCATATTGAGGTTGCGATTCGGGCCTATGATCCTTGTCTTTCCTGCGCGACCCATGCGATGGGTCAAATGCCTCTTATCATCAGTCTTTTCGATCATGAAGGAAAATTGATCGATAAGAAAACAAAAGAGTGATCCAAATGGAGAGCGGGAAAGTTTTACTGATTGGTTACGGTAATCCGGGAAGATTGGATGATGGATTAGGTCCAGCCTTAGCAGAAGCGATCTCCCATAAAAAGTTTAAAGATGTTACGGTTGACGCGAATTATCAGTTGACCGTTGAAGATGCGGCTGAGGTTGCCGAGCATGATGTCGTTATCTTTGCTGACGCTTCGGTCAATAGCGAAGAGCCTTTCGCTTTTAAGCCGGTCATCCCCAAAACCGTAAACACGTTTTCCAGTCATAGCATTGAACCTGAGATCGTTTTAGGTTTTGCGTATGACTTATTTCAAGCGGAAACGAAAGGCTATACACTAGCGGTTCGCGGGTATGAGTTTAATGAATTCGGGGAGAGGTTATCATCAAAGGCCCAGGATAATTTGATCTCTGCCGTGGAATTTCTCTCTAAATTACTCAAGACAAAAAACTTTGATCAATTTAATCATTAGAGTCTGAGGGTAACGGTCTTTTCTTTTTTTTCTCTTGATGGAACATCTGATCCAACGGGCTCGAATTAAGGGGGACATGAGACTTAATTCCTTAATTGCCGTTAAAAAATACTTAGGGGTAAAAATGAAGACGCAAGAGGAATTTGTTATAATTACTGAACAAATAAAAAAAGAGCTAAAATCTATTAGAGAACAGTGGTTTTTTGCTTTGATTAGCGAATCAAAAAAAGTTATACATGAATTTAGTGGTATTAATCCCATTTTAGATGAAGACAATGTCATCGAATATATTTTAATTGGATATCAGTTATGTTGCATAATGGGATTTACAATGCAGGGAAAATATATTTCTCAAAAACAATTTATCGAATTTGATAATTTAACGATTGATAGAATCTGTGGAGAAAACAATAACAGATGTAGTTTCTATAGAGAACGATATTTAGACTGTGAGGGTAATATCCATAAGATAGAAGCGACAGTAACCGAAGATCTGATACAACAAATAAGTAATAGATATAAAATTGATATGAGCAAATTTCCTTCTGGTATTAAAAATAGCATTTCTCATCTTGGGATTTTAAGTCAAGCCGCTATTGCGACTATCTTTGGTGATGAAAGGACAGCGAGAGCATTAAAAAAAAGATCAAATTAAAATAGCCTAAAGGGGAATTAAGGGGACACGAGACTTAATTCAGAATGGCCCCTACTTTGGAATTAAGTCTCGTGTCCCGAATGGCACTGACTTAAGGATTGATGTCATTGTCTTTCCTCCATTGCGCCCTTGAAGCATGTAATATGGAATAATGTTTTTGATCCCGCTTTTTTAAGCGAGGTTCAAGTCGATTAGGTCGATAGGGAATAATGGAACCAGCAATCTTATCTAACAATTTTTCATAAAGATCACCCAAACGTTTTTTAGAAGCATCACCCATGCGTATACTGTAGTGACTAATTAAGCGAGTGGCTGCAGAAGTGCTAATCTGCTTTGCGGCGATTTTATGTTTACGGGCTGCTTTAAGGATCAACCAATGAATCAAATTCCCAGCAATAATACGAGCATATATCTCTTTT
Organism: Candidatus Omnitrophota bacterium; assembly: GCA_023136835.1. GTDB lineage: Bacteria > Omnitrophota > Gorgyraeia > Zapsychrales > Zapsychraceae > 2-02-FULL-52-10. The sequence goes on from JAGLQN010000308.1 coordinate 5,110, forward strand.
GATATACCCTTTGCTGTCTTAGATCTTAACACATCACTCCCTAGCCAGATTTTTTGTTCTTCAATCAGTGTCTCAACAGTCCATCTTTTCCTATAAAGATCTTTAACGTCATTCCCAGGATATTTTTTCGCATCTAATAATGATGTTACTAACCAAAGCTGTTCCATTTTTCCCCGAAGTTTGGCACGAACTTCAAGTATTCGCACTAAAACATATTCCGGCAAATCTTTATTCTTTCGACGATGTTTTAATGTCAACGGAAGCTTGACAATAAAGTCTTTCTTTGAATATTCCTTAACTCTTTTAAGCCGGCCAACCTTTAAGCGCTGATGTGTTCGTGTAATAAACTCCAAACCGTATTGTTGGTATTCCACATAAAGATTTGCGCCGGCAAAATGTCGATCACCTATTATTAAATCACCACCATTCATCTGCGCATACATCCTTCGTAATAATTCTTGTTCTGATAGCTTATAGGCACCGATTTGATGCGCTACCGTTACTCGTGTCTTCAAAGTAAAAGCAAATACCATTTGGGCAATTGGAAACCGGCTCAATCCAAATTTTGATTTACTCTTGCCATATCGTTCGCTAAGTTCTGCTTCATCACTCATCGAGACACACGTCCCGTCAACGCCGATAACTCTATGTCCTCGCCATTTTGCTTCTTCACCAAACTCTTTACTAATCTTTTCGTTAATCCATTGATTTAAGTTGTTCCATATTTTTGCGGGTAGTCTTTTTCGTGCTTTTGATAATATATCTGACTGACCTGTTTGTCCAATATTATGCCACGAGCTCTGAAAACTACCCTCCCGACTTAACGCGGCTCCTATCATATGCAATATCGTTGCCGTTGGCGTTAATATTCTTTCTCGATACTGATAATCTTCTTCACAACAAATGTCTTCTATTCGATTCTTTGTAATCATTTTTTTAATTGCTCTTAGTTGATTTGATTCTAATTCCTGCCGAGTTGCTTTGATTCTGTTCTTTAGCTTATTAATATTCTTTTTATTTATTTTCATAAACACCTCCTCAAGTCGTATTTTCACATCTTTCTCGACTTATGAAGGTGTTTTTGTTATATTTATTTTGCTTAAGTCAGTGCCATTCTCTCGTGTCCCCTTAATTCCGAACGACATCCCTAGATCAATGGGACTGTCGTATATTAAATGTTAGCAGAAAAAAAGGAGGTAGGAATGATAGTAGAAAAACTCGAAGACAAAGTGTGGATGCAAGATAACATCAGGATCGTCGTACGCTGTAGTTCTGGCACCAAAGTCAAAGACTATACCCATAAGAACGCAGCACAAGCGAGTTGGAGTGTTACCAAATTCATAGATAATCGCATTACCCCTTTGCTTAATGGTCAAGAGGTTGTCGTTCTTATGGGGGATGGAGAGCAACCTCACGGAAGAACTCTTCTTAGCTCTCTCCGTGATTCCTACAAGAATAGATAGTAAGTGCGAAAAGCACATGGAACGTATTCGTTGAAAGTTTTACATTAATAAAAAGATTGGGGCTTTTAGACACGGATAGGTATAAAAACTGCTAACGACTCAATGGAGCGGACTTTACTCCGGCGCTTTGCGCCTCCGTAACGCCGCTCATTTCGAGTGGTAGATGTAAATAAAATGATAGAAATTAAAAGGTTGACATTACGTACGTAATATGGTACGCTTTAAATGGAGGTGATAAACATGACAACTTTAACAGTGAGCAAGGCGAGAACAATGCTTTATAAGCTCTTGGATAAAGCCGCGATATCACATGAGCCTATCCAAATAACGGGTAAAAGAAACAACGCTATTCTTGTTTCCGAAGAGGACTGGCGAGCCATAAACGAAACTCTTTATCTTCTTTCGATTCCTAAAATGAGGGAATCTATCAGAAAAGGAATAAAAACTCCTCTTAAAGAATGCTCACAGGAGTTAAATTGGTGAGTTGGAAGCTTTACTTTACTAAACAAGCACAGAAAGACGCAAAAAAGATATCAACCGTGGGTCTGCGTTCTAAAGTAGATCAACTATTAGATATTCTTAAGAAGGATCCCTTCCAGAAATATCCCTCGTATGAAAAATTAGTAGGTGATTTATCCGGAACATACTCTCGAAGGATTAATATTCAACATCGTTTAATATATCAAGTTTTAAAACGAAATAAAGCTGTTAAAATTTTGAGAATGTGGACTCATTATGAGTGATATAAAAATCATCTAACACCTGACTGCAAAAACGCGTGGCGTTTTTGTGCCCTCGCTGCGCTCGGCGGCAGGTGAGCTCTAACGTTATAGGAAAAATAAAAATGAGAAATAAAATTTATATCTTTGCGCTAATAACGGTATTATCAGTTGTTTCAGTTAATGTCTTTGCAAAGAGCCCTATCCCAGAAGAAAATATGAATTATAAAATTGAGGTTTTGATTGAAACCTTACGGGCTAAAATTGTTCCTCCAAAAGGGATCCCTAAATCAGAAATAGATAAAATATTTGGAGAACCGGAAGAAATAAAAAAATTAAAAGGAAAAGATTCTAACATAATGTATCCAATGCGCACATATCAACTATTACCACCAAAAGAAAATCAAGATTTCCGAGCATTCCTTTATGTTACCTACAAAGAGAGGAAGGTGTATTTTGTAGATATTAATCATATCTGTGTGGTTAAAAATCGCGATTTGCAACCAGCAATACAAGAGTTAGCAAGAGAAAATCGAAAGATCCTCATATATCTTTTAGAAATTTATGATGAGTTTCACGAAAAACTAGAAACAGCATCTTGGAATAAGGAATAAAAACCTATAACAAATCGCTGCACACTGGCGGCGCATAACCCGGGTTGCAAATCCTTCGCCTCCTCATTATACGCCTTCCGCTGAGCTCGGGCGTTAGGCATAAAAATAAAGGAGATATAAATGGGAGGTCAGAAAAGTGGCGTCTGGAAAAAGGTTGGTATTGTAATAGGAATTATTGCATTTATCATTGCTTCTTTTGCCATTTGTGGTTTGTTGCGTTTATTGTCTGATGTTCCTATTATTGGGATATTGGCCAAATGGCTACTCCACTTAAGAGAAACGGTATATTAAAATGAAAGCACTGGAACTTTGGAACAAAATACCTGCATTTCTTCGTTGGCTATTGTTATTTCCAATATATTTACTCATCACATGTGTCATTGGATTAGTTGTCAGAATTACCGTCCTTACGGGAGGTCTTCCTCTTCCTGTTTTCAATCTTGTTTTTCCGCCACTCATGGCGGTAATTTCTTTATTCCTAATGTATCATCTTGCTCCAGCAACTAAATTAAAACTGCTTATTGCACTTATTTCACTACGAGCTTTGTTGATACCTTTATTTGTTTTTGGCTTCTATATGCATTTTCAAGGAGCTGATATAGACATTTCATGGAATGAATGGTGGTCTCCTTTTATTGGAGAAATATTAACATTAGTTGCATCAATTTGGCTTTACAAATATGTAAAAGAAGAATTTGTCTAACGCGCTACACCTGACTGTTACCTGCCGCTCTTTCGGATGTCGCTTCCAGTTGGTGAATTCGAATGTTAGATAAAATAAATATAATAAAAACATAATGAAAATATCAAAATCTGATAGAAAGGTTAACACTACAAAGCAAACTTATATAATAATAAGGATTCTAATTTTTTGTTCATTTATAATTTTACCCCCATTTTTTGCGTATCATGGAAAATTATTGTTTGGGGATTGGGGCATATTAATTGGTGCTTTTATTTCAATTATTGTGATAGGGCCTTTTATAAAATACTTTTTACATTAGAGATAAAATATAAATGAAAACAAAAAATAAAACATCTAACAAATCGCTGCACACCGATCAAATTTACCGCCTAAAAAGCGGAGGAAAATCTGACGGGTGAGCTCAAGTGTTAGACCTAGAAATAAAATAATAATCGCATGGAAGATAATTGGCTCTCAATCAATCATATTGAAGAACAAGAAATAGATATCCAATCCAAGACAGAAGAATTCTTTGGGAAAGGCAGAAATGGATTTTGCGATTATGCCTTAAACAGTATTGAATTAATGATACATGGAGTTTTATATCTAAGGGATAATGACAAATTTATCGATGAGAATAAGAATCAATATAATGATTTTAAGCATGCATTAAGAATATTTTCATATTTACATTACCAACGGATTATATACACTTTTAAGGCTTCATATAATTTACTTCTTCAAGGTTACTATACTGAATCGGCAAATCTAATGCGTCATGTTGTCGAAACATTTGTGAGATTACGATATATTGCAAAAGAAGAATCCATTGATTTAGTAAACAAAGCACTTTTTGGTCATAGAGGAAATAAAGGAAAAAAATTTAATGTCACTCATAAGGAGCAATTTGATGATATTGCTCCGGGTCTTTATAGGTATTATCGAATATTATGCGATATAGCTCATGGTTCAATGGCATCACATATACTGAAACTTAACATATCAAAAGAAAAATTGAATTTTGATACTGGGATCGTATTTAGGCCAGAAGAATCTACATTTGTTATAAATCAATGTTCTGTATATTTATTAGCTCACATAGAATTTATGACTTGGATCTTTCCTGAAATTAAAAAGAAAATGTTCGAAGGATATGCGATAAAGTATCATGAAACTTTATCAATATTATGGAGTTTAATGAAAGATATTTCAGGATGTGAACAGGATAAAAAATGGTATGAAGCTGTTCAACATTTAGTAAAAATTCAAGAGAAAGAGAAGGAGGCAGTCTGACCCCATATATTCAAAAAAAATTTAAAAATGTCTAACAAATCGCTCCACACCGATCAGATTTACAGCCAAAAAAGCAGAGGAAAATCTGACGGGTGAGCTCTGACGTTGGATAGAAAATTATAGAGAATAAAAATTACACAAAAATTAAAAAATTTGACTCACACATATGAATGTGTTACACTTTGTGTAGAAGGGGGTTCGAAATGGCAACAAATTTAGCTTTAGATGATGAATTGATCATACAAGCGTTAACGGTTGGGCACCATAAAACTAAGCGGGAAGCAGTAACAGCTGCCCTAAAAGAATATATTGCCCACAAAAAGCAATTAAATATTTTCAAGTTTTTTGGTTCGGTTGATTTTGACGCAAAATATGATTACAAAAAGGCAAGAGAACGATGAAAGCCTTAGTTGATACCTGCGTATGGTCGCAAGTTCTACGCCATAAATCCCCCAACACAGAACTGACAAAAAAACTTAAAGATTTAATCAAAGACGGCCAAATTTCCGTAATAGGGCCTATACGGCAAGAACTTCTGTCTGGAATACTGAACACAAAACAATTTAATCAGTTAAAAGATTTACTCTCCTCTTTTGAAGATATCCCACTTAAAACTGAACATTTTGAAAAGGCCGCTGAATTTAGCAATATCTGCAGAAGTAAAGGTATCCAAGGCTCAACAATTGATTTCTTAATTTGCGCGGTGGCTTATATAGAAAATCTTATTATCTTCACCACAGATAAAGATTTTGAGAATTATAAAAAATATTTATCTATTCAATTGATAAAATAAAACATCTATCAATTTGCTTCACGCTGACCGAAACCCGAGCCCTTTCAGGCCGCAGATTTCGGCAGGTGAGCTTAAATGTTCGTTCTTGAAAGAGTGTGTATCGAAATAGGAAATAATCGGAAGAATTAGGCTAGTATTGAATTTGTTATTACGATATTTATCAGAGGAGAATTCTTTCTCCTGATGAATAATTCTACGTTATCCTTTACATTTAAGCGGACCGCCCTGATTGGTTTTAGGCCCATTCTCATGATCGCCTACAAACGCTTCCATCTCTATCTTCCCTTTAGGAAAGGAAATACACAAGCACATGACGAATAAGTTCAAAGAACAACAACGGGTCTCTATTCATATTACCGGCGCTGTGCAGGGCGTGGGATTCCGTCCTTTTATATTTCATCTCGCGAAAGATCTAAGATTAACCGGCTTTGTATGCAATAGTTCATCAGGCGTGGTGATTGAAGCAGAAGGTCCGCCTGAGCTATTGCAGAAGCTGTTTAGGCGAATACCGAAAGAAAAACCCCGGCACAGCTTTATCCAGAATTATCAATATGCTTATCTTGACCCGGAAGGGTTTGCTGATTTTCAGATCCGGGAAAGCGACGCGCAAGAGTCCAAGGCAGCTGTTGTCTTGCCGGATATAGCGACGTGTTCGGAATGCCTAACAGAGATATTTGATCCTAAGAACCGGCGTTTTCTCTATCCGTTTACGAACTGTACGCATTGCGGCCCGCGTTATTCGATCATTGAGACGCTTCCCTATGACCGCGCCAATACGTCGATGAAGAAATTCACCATGTGCCCGGAATGCCAAAAAGAATACAAGGATGCAAGTGACCGCCGATTTCATGCTCAGCCTAATGCTTGTTCGAAGTGCGGTCCGCATTTTGAATTGTGGGAGCCCGACGGCAAGATTGTTTCTTCTCATCAAGAAGCTGTTATTGCCGCGGTTAACGCTATACATCAAGGAAAGATCGTCGCGGTTAAAGGTATCGGCGGTTTTCATTTAATCGTTGATGCCCATAATGAAAAAAGTGTGCGTCGCCTGCGGGAGCGGAAACACCGCGAGGAAAAACCGTTTGCCTTAATGTTCCCGTCGATGGAATCGATTGAGGAGCAATGCGATGTTTCTCTGCGGGAGGAAGCTCTTCTTAAATCCGGCGAAAGCCCCATTGTTTTATTACGGAAGAAAAAAGATATTGGTAATCCTGCGGCGATAGCGCCTTCGGTTGCCCCGGGCAATCCTTGTTTCGGAGTCATGCTGCCTTATAGCCCGCTGCACCATATTTTAGTGAGGGAATTAGGGGAAGCCGTTGTCGCGACGAGCGGCAATTTGTCGGAAGAACCGATCTGTATCAATGAAAAGGAAGCTGTTCAAAGACTTGCTGAAATCGCTGATGTTTTCCTTGTTCATGACCGTCCGATCGTCCGAAGTATTGATGATTCCGTTGTGAGGGTCATGATGGGCCGGCCCTTAGTTTTAAGGCGCGCCCGCGGATATGCTCCTTTGCCGGTTACGATAAAAAAGGGAAACGCGGATATTCTGGCGACGGGAGGGCATTTAAAAAATACAATTGCTTTAAGTATCGGGAAAAGCGTTTTTATAAGCCAGCATATCGGAGATCTTCAGACGGCGCAATCTTTACGGGCTTTTGAAAAAACGTCGGAAAGCCTTAAGGGCCTTTATGAGTCTTCCCCTAAGAACATCGCCTGTGACCTTCACCCGGACTATTTTTCTACGAAATTCGCGGAAAATACAAAACTTTCTCTTATTAAAGTGCAGCATCATCACGCGCATATTGTTTCGTGCATGGCGGAAAACCATCTTGAGGGAACCGTTCTGGGAATAGCTTGGGACGGTACAGGGTTTGGAGCCGATGGAACCGTATGGGGAGGGGAGTTTTTAAAGGCGGATCTAGGCGATTATCGGAGGGTTGCGCATTTGAAAACGTTCTTGCTTCCTGGTGGGGATAAAGCGGCTGTAGAACCGCGCCGGGCTGCCGCGGCGATTCTTTACACTCTGGGAAAGTATAAAACACTGAGAGCGCGAAAAATTACTGAAAGTCATTGCCGCAGGCAATTTTCTCGTGATCTTTCGGATGGCTCATTCGAAGAATATTCCGATTTAGCGACGATCAAAGCATTTTCTCGAGAGGAATTAAAGATCCTTGCGAGCATGTTGGACAAAACGATCAATGCGCCGGTGACTTCAAGCGTCGGGCGATTGTTTGACGCGGTAGCTTCTCTCCTGGATATTAATCAGACATTGCGCTTTGAGGGACAAGCGGCCATGGCCCTTGAATATATTCTTGATGATACGGATATCGATGAACATTATGATTTTGCTGTTACGGGAATCGAAGAAAAAGGCTATGTATTAGACTGGACTCTCATGTTCAGAGACATCATAAAAGATGTCCGTGAAGGTATCGGTAAACAGATCATATCGGCGAAGTTCCATAATACACTTGTTGAGATGGCGGTTGATATTGCGAAAAAAATAAACGAGCAAAGAGTTGTTTTAAGCGGCGGATGTTTCCAGAATAAATATTTAACACAGAAGATGGTTCGCCGGCTAAAAGAAGAGAATTTTAAGGTTTATTGGCATCAATTGGTTCCGCCGAATGACGGTGGGATATCTTTGGGACAGGCGGTCTGCGGGGCTCATCGGGTTGCGATAAAAGAAAGTGGCGAAAAGCGCGTATTATGATGTACAATTAAAGAACGTTTAACGAGGTTTAAATTCCAAAATACAAATTCCAAATTACAGGCAATTTACAAATTCCAATGACCAAAATTACAAATTTTGTTTTTCAACAAGGTTTGATCATTTGAATTTGGATATTGTATATTGTTTGTGATTTGGTTATTGAAAACTGTTGTATAAGGGTTTGATAATATGTGTTTAGCCGTACCGGGAAAAATTGAAAATATCCAGGGCGATGAACCTCTTTCACGAAAGGGCAAGATCAATTTCGGGGGGGTCATCAAAGAAGTGTCTCTCGCTTATGTTCCCGAGGCTGTTATTGGGGACTATGTGATCGTCCATGCCGGTTTTGCGATCAGCAAGGTTGACGAAGAGGAGGCTATGAAAGTATTTGAGTATCTCAAAGAAATGGGAGAGCTGGCGGAACTCGGAGAGGACTCATAATGCGCTTGTTTTTCTCGAATAATTTAAATGAAACAAGTACTATCCCAATTTCATCTAATGATTAATTGGGATAATTAAGGAAAATTGGGATGAAATATTTAGATGAATACCGTGACCCGAAGTTGGCCCAACAGTTGTCGGCCGAGATCCACAAGATCACGAGGAAACCTCATGTGCTTATGGAAGTCTGCGGCGGGCAAACACACGCGATCGTTAAGTTCGGTATTGATGAATTATTGCCCAAAGACATTGAATTGGTCCACGGACCGGGATGCCCTGTGTGTGTTACTCCGTTGGAGTTGATCGATAAAGCTGTCGAAATTGCTTCCCTTAAGGATGTTATTTTTTGTTCCTTTGGCGATATGCTGAGGGTTCCAGGATCCAAAAAGGACCTGTTCTCTGTTAAAGCGGAAGGCGGTGATATCCGTATTGTTTATTCTCCTCTTGACGCGCTAAAGGTTGCTTGCGAAAATCCTGATAAACAGGTTGTGTTTTTTGCGATCGGTTTTGAAACAACTGCTCCGGCGAATGCTATGGCGGTTTATCAGGCGAAAGAGCAAGGGGTTTCGAACTTTTCTATCCTTGTTTCTCATGTTCTTGTTCCGCCGGCCATGGAGGCGATCCTTTCGTCGGAAAACAACCGGGTGGAAGGATTTCTGGCCGCAGGGCATGTTTGTACCGTCATGGGATATTGGGAATACGAGCCAATCGCGGAAAAATATAAAGTCCCGATTGTTGTAACAGGATTTGAGCCGTTAGATATTTTGCAAGGCATTTATATGTGCGTGAAGCAATTAGAGGAAGGCCGCTTTGAAGTGGAGAACCAATATACCCGTAGTGTGAGCCATGATGGCAATAAGCCCGCCCAGACTCTTGTCGAGAAGATTTTTTGTGTTTCTTCAAGAAAATGGCGGGGAATTGGGGAGATCTCACAAAGCGGTCTAGAGCTGCGGGGTAAGTATAAGGATCTTGATGCCGAGAAACGTTTTGATGTCAGCGGGCTGACGACGGAAGAGAGTTCTGACTGCATCAGCGGCTTAATTTTACAGGGAATAAAGAAACCGCGTGAGTGTCCGGCCTTTGGAGGCAAATGCACGCCGGAAAAACCTTTGGGGGCTACCATGGTTTCGTCTGAAGGGGCCTGCGCGGCGTATTATCGTTATCGCAAAACTAATCCCTCTTCAAAAGATGAGGTAAGTCATGAGCGCTAAAGATTTTTCAGTGTCTTGCCCTATTCCTATTCAGGATTATCCGTATGTACTCCTGGCTCATGGCGGTGGCGGGAAGCTTATGCATCAAATGGTCGAAAAGATGTTCAAGGAAGTTTTTGTCCCGGATGATACGGTCAACAGCCACGATTCTGCCGTATTGAACTGCTCGACGGAAAAAATCGCCTTTACAACAGATTCTTATGTGGTTCATCCGCTGGTCTTTCCGGGCGGGGATATCGGAAAATTAGCTGTCAACGGAACGGTCAACGACTTAGCCATGTCCGGAGCGCGCCCGGCCTATTTAAGCATCGCCTTTATTCTGGAAGAAGGCCTTGCGATGGAGACGCTCTGGCAGGTTGTTCAATCCATTAAACAAGCTGCGGATGAAGCTTCCGCGCGCATTGTTACGGGAGATACAAAAGTGGTCGATAAAGGCAAAGGGGATGGAATATTTATCAATACAGCCGGTGTCGGCTTGATCGACCATCAACAAGTAATTGCCCCGTCAAGCGTGCAAAAGGGTGACGTAATTCTGCTCAACGGTGATATTGCCCGTCATGGCATGGCGGTCATGGCCGTTCGCGAAGGGTTAGAGTTCGAAAGTTCGATTGAAAGTGATTCGGCGCCTTTGGCCGATCTTGTGTTCGCGCTATTAAATGGAGGTGTTGAGATCCACTGCCTGCGGGATCTTACAAGAGGCGGATTGGCCAGCACTCTCAATGAAATTGCGATAGCGGCTAAAGTTGGAATCAAGATCGATGAATCTATTATTCCCGTCCGTGAGGATGTGGCGGCTGCTTGCGAGATCTTAGGGCTCGACCCTCTTTATGTTGCCAATGAAGGCCGGTTTGCCGCTTTTATTCCCGCGAAAGATAAAGAGAGAGCTCTAGCGATCATGAAGGGGCATTCGGTGGGAGAAGGGTCTTGCGTGATCGGCGAGGTGGCTGATAATACAGCATCTCTCGTTACAATGAAAAGTAGGATCGGGGTTGCCCGTATTATTGATATGTTGAGCGGCGAACAATTGCCGCGGATATGTTAAACCCAAATTTTGCATTGGAACACTAAACTCGTCGAAAAGCTCTGGAAGAGAAAAGTCCAATGCAAAATTTAGCTTTCTCTAAATTTATCAAGGAAAGCGGGGTTAACCCAAGATTATCACAATTTTTTGATGAAAAATCTTGGTTAAAAAGGAATTCACGCCAATGATTACTGTCAAAGAAGCTGATACGATCATTTCAGGAAATATTAAGAAATACCCTTCTGTCCGGGTTCCTTTGCAAAGCGCGTTCAGAATGGTTTTACGCGAGGATCTTATCGCGGATAGAGACCTCCCGCCATTTAACCGCGTGATGATGGATGGGATTGGTATTAATTTAAGCGCGTGGGAAAAGGGTGTCAGGACATTTACGATTGAAGGCATTCAAAAGGCGGGAATCCCGGCTTTGAACCTGAAAAACCCAGAGGCATGTCTTGAAGTGATGACGGGAGCTGTTCTGCCTCAAGGATGTGACTGCGTGATCCCTGTTGAAGGTGTTGAAATGGTCAAAGGTAAGGCCAAATTAAAAGACAGTTTAAATTTAACCCGCATGCAGTATGTCCATATTCAATCCTCAGATCATCAAGCCAGGGCTCGTCTTGTTTCGAAAGGATCCCGGTTATTAGCCTCGCAAGTTGCTGTTGCGGCATCGATCGGAAAACAAGAGGTTCTTGTTTCTCAAATGCCGAAGATCGCGGTTGTCGGGACTGGCGATGAGGTTATCGGTATTGGCCAAAAGCTCGCGCCCTATCAGATCCGTCGGTCTAATTCTTATGTGATTCAGGCTGCCCTGGAGCTTTGCGGTTACAACCGTGTTTTTTGTTTTCATATCCGGGATGATAAAGATGAACTGAAAACCCGTCTTGGAAAGATGCTTGAGGATTTCGATGTCCTTATCTTAAGCGGCGGCGTTTCCAGGGGCAAGTTTGATTATATTCCTGAAGTTCTCAATAGGCTCGGAGTTAAGGAGTTATTCCATAGAGTCAAACAGCGTCCGGGCAAGCCTCTCTGGTTCGGAAAAAGTAAAGAGGGGAAGCCTGTTTTTGGGCTTCCGGGTAATCCCGTATCAACCCAGGTCGGCGTATACCGTTACGTTCTTCCGTTTCTTGATAAGTCTATTGGCATTTGGAGCGTTCCTGAGGAGTTTGTTTCTCTCGAAGAGGATGTTGAGATCAAAACGGATCTCACATATTTTCTACCTGTTAAAGCCGAGAGCAGGCAAGATAGCTGTCTTGTAGGCTCGCCTGTTTTCCCGAACGGGTCCGGTGATTACGCGTCTTTAACCAAGGCCGACGGATTTATCGAACTTCCGCCGGATACGTTCCGGTTCGCGAAGGGAGCAATCGCCCGTTTTTATCGCTGGAAAATCTGACCCATTGCTAACGGCATTTCTTTAAAGCCTCAGCCCTTGACAAATTAATTTGGTATGCTAATATTTAGTTAGGCTAACAATTAGCTTTGCTAATAGATTAGGCTTTCGATAAGGAGAAGATCATGCCGACGACAAAACAGATTGCTGAAGAAATATCCATACTTATGCCTGTGATCGCCCGCAGGATCTTGCTTAAAGCTTTTCAGACGATCAACATAACCCAGACACAGATTTTCACCATTATGACGCTTTCCGAGCGCTCGCCTTGTCAGCTTAATGAATTGAGGAAAAAGCTCCAGATCTCTGCCCCGACAGTGACGGGTATTGTTGATCGACTTGAAAAATTAGGGCATGTCAGGCGCATTCATGATAAGAATGACCGCCGGGTTATTAATGTGGATCTGACGGCTAAGGGGAAGATGATCGCCAGAAAATTAAAGAAGACCGTAAAGGAAAAATGGCAGGAACTTCTGTTAAAGCTACCGAAAAAGGATCAAGAGAATTACGTGAATATATTAAGGAAGATCCAAAGGGGTATACAATGAAACGATATTCAATGGTATGGGTAATGGCTGTTATGATATGTTTCTACGGTCAGTCTGTTTCTATGGGTGAAGAAGAGGGAACGCGGAAGAAGACCTATCAGCTTTCTCTCGATGAGACGACAGAATTGGCTTTGCTGAATAATTTTGATATCCAGCTGACCAAATATGATACGTGGATCGCCAGGACGGATAAAGATGTCGCGCAATCGATCTACGATACGATCTTTGAAGCTGAAGTCAAATATAGGAACGATCAAAGCAAGAAAACCTCCACGATCGCCGGGACAAAGACTATTGATAACGATTATAATGTAGGTATTTCTAAGAAGCTTCCGACGGGCACGACTCTCAATATTGACATGACCAATAACCGGAATTGGACCGATTCGTCATCTTCGTCATCTCCGTTGACCCATGATTCAACCCTTGGCGTGACGATCGAGCAGGACTTGGGAAAGAATTTCTTAGGGCTACAGGACCGCGGTGATATCAAGGTCACGTTGGTCGATATTGAGAATGCGGAGTATACAACTCTCAATAAGATCGAGGAAAGTATTGTCGAAGTCCAGAAGGCGTATTGGAGCCTTGTTCTGGAGACAGAGCTGGTGAAGATTCAGCAGGATATGGTCGCGGAGGCGAAAAAGCTTTATGACCTGCACCAGGAGAAACTCAAAGACGGACTTGTTGAGATTCCGGAGGCAATTGCTTCGGAAGCAAATTATAAATCACGGAAAAATACCCTGCTTCTTGTCCAGAATCGGGTCCAGACCAAGACAAATACCTTAAAGCTCCTTTTAAATATAGAGAAGGATATCGAAATTGAACCTATGGAAGAGTTTGACCTGTCAAGTAACGGCAAAGAGGAATTGCTTGCGGTATTGAAAAGCGCCTTTGAAAATCGCCAGGATTACAAAAAAGCGCACAAGAATATCGAATCGAAGGATATTAAACTTTCCATGAAGAAGAATAATATTTGGCCGGAGATCAATCTGACCGCGACCCTTGAGAAAAACGGGCTCGGAGATCATTTTAAGCAAGCGGTGACTCAAATTACCGAGGAAGATAATCCCAATTTTTTCGCGGGGCTGACAATCACATTTCCTTTGGAAAACAGGGCGGCTAGAGGCGAATTGAAAGCTGCTGAACTGGAGAAAGCCAAAGCGTTGTTAGAATTAAAATTGCTCGAGCGGCAGATCGCTATCGCGATTACCGATCAGGTGCGTGATTGCAATGTTTTTAAGGAGATCGCCGCCAATAGCCAGGAGATCGCGGTATTACAGGCGCAAAAGCTGGAAGGCGAGGTCAAACGGTTTCGCTCGGGACGATCCGACGCCGATACGGTCATTCGTTTTCAGGAAGATCTCGTTTTAGCGCGCAGCGTGGTTGCTGAATCTATACGGCGCTATCATGACGCCCTTGTCGATTTACGTAAAGGAGAAGGAATACTGCTGAAGAAATATTGGGAATGGGAACTATAAATCGTGAAACTAGCTCAATTTTCAGTTAAAAACTCATTGCTTGTCAATCTCCTGTCGTTTCTTATCATTGTGATCGGTATCTTTTCTGTGTTTCATTTGCGCAAAGAGGCTTTTCCGCAAGTGGATTATGATATTGCCACCATCACCACCATTTATCCGGGAGCGCCTACCGAAGATGTCGAAAAGTTGGTCACGATTCCGATCGAGAAGGAAATCAAAGGCATTAGCGGCATCAAGGAAATTAATTCCAAGTCCGAAGAGGGGCGATCAGAAATCGGCATTACCATTGATCCTAAGGCGAGCGATAAAAATCAGGTTATGGATGATATTGAGCGCGCGGTCGATCGTATCCAGAACCTGCCGGATGGGGTTAAGGATGACCCCGTTGTTTTTGAGCTGCGCAGCCGGGAATTTCCTGTCCTTGAGGTTTCGGTGGCCGGCCCTATCCCGGAATTTGAAAAACGGCAGTACGCGGAAAATTTAGAAGATATCATTTTGAATATCAGCGGGGTGGCCACGGTCAATCGTTTGGGGTGGCGGAAACCGGAGTTTCATGTAGAGGTCAATCCTGATAAATTGAAGGCGCTTCATGTTTCTATCGACGAGGTGATGGATTCGCTTAAGTCGCGCAATATTACGCTTCCCGGCGGGTATTTAACAACGGAAAAGGAGGAATTTAATATTCGCACCACCGGTGAATTTAAATCCGCCCAAGAGATTGGAAATGTGATCATTCGTGCCAATGATGCGGGCAACTGGTTGCGCATCAAGGATGTGGCTCAAGTCAAGAGCACCTTTGAAGACTTCACGCGCATCGCGCATACCAATGGCGAGCGTTCCTTAGGCATGGTTGTGGTCAAAAATGAATCTTCGGATATCCTGAAAGTTGTTAAGAAAATCAATGATGAGATCGATCAATTTAAGCAGGCCTTACCTGAAAATGTGGAGATTATTATTGCCAATGATATGTCGTATTATGTCAAACGACGTCTGGGTGTTCTGAAAAATAACGGGCTCATCGGTTTTGTATTGGTTGTCATTATTCTTTTTATGTTCTTAGATCCTATCCCCGCGCTGGTAACCGCGTTGGGAATTCCGATATCATTGTTTGTCACCTTTTTCTTTATGAATATGATGGGGATCAGCATTAATTTAGTTTCTATGCTGGGGTTAATTATTGTGTTAGGGATGCTTGTCGACGATGGCATTATTGTGGCTGAGAATGTTTATGGTTATGTGGAGCGGGGGATGAGCCCGAAAGAAGCCGCGGTTAAAGGCACAGCCGAGGTGGCCGCGCCGGTAACAGCCACGATCTTAACCACATTCGCGGCATTCGCTCCGTTGTTATTTATCCCGGATATTATCGGAAAATTCATCAGGCAGATTCCCGTGGTGGTGATTATCGCGTTAAGCGCTTCACTCCTTGAGTGTTTCATTATTTTGCCTTCGCATTTGGCTGATTTTGTCAGGCGAGCAAAATTCAAAAACATCAGTCACGAAGGGGTCACAGGGAAGCGATGGTTTCAGAAATTAACATCCCTGTACTTGCGCGTGTTGCGCAAGGCGTTAAAACATCGATATTTTGTCTTGGGATTTCTTATTTTTGTCCTGATTCCGGCTGTCATTTTTGCGGCCGTTGCTACAAAGATGAAGGTTGTTATGTTTTCAGGGGAGGGGATTGAGGAATTTTATATCCGGGCCGAGGCCAAAACAGGAACGAGCTTAGATCAGATGGAGGCCTTGCTCGCGCCGGTAGAAGATCTGGTGGAGACGATACCAAAGGAAGAATTAGAGTCTTATCGTGGCTATATCGGAAGCATTTCTCAGGAACACGGGTTTGATCCTAATTCTAAGAATGGTTCGCATTTAGCGCAGTTAACGGTGTTTCTGACTCCTATGCAAAAACGGCATCGAAAACCTGATGAAATCAAAGAGAGTTTACGCGAAAAGCTGGAATTGATCAAGGGGTTTGAAAAACTATATTTCTTCTCGCCTAAAGAGGGGCCGCCGACAGGGCGTGCCATTTCTGTTGGGATTAAGGGGGATAACTTTGCCGTGCTCAATGAAATAGCGGCCAAAATTGTAGCGCATTTGAATAAGATTAAAGGTGTTTCTGATGTGGATACGAATTTTGAATTTGGCAAAAAAGAATTGCGTATTATCGTCGATGAAGCCAAGGCCAAGAAGTTTTTTCTTAGCATCAATGATATTGCCACAACCGTCAGGCAGGCCTTTAAGGGAGGCATCGCGACAACCGTTAAGCCACAACGGGCTGAAGATGAAATTGATGTGGTGGTGCGGTTTCCGGAAAGCGCGCGTAATAGCCTCGATGATTTTAATAAAATTTTGGTGCGTAATCAAAAGGGCAATTTAGTGCCGCTGGATTCGGTGGCCTCGGTGGAAGAAAAGGAAGGCATTTATGCTGTTACACATCTCGATGGAAAGCGGACCGTTTGGGTCACCGGCGATGTGGATGACGAGCAGGTGACCTCGTTGGGCGTCAACCTCGGGTTGAAGAAGGCCTTTAAGAATATCTCTATGGAGTATAACGGTTATACGTTGAAATTTGGCGGTGAGTATGAGGAACAGAAGGAAACCCAGCAAAACATGCTATTTTCTTTTATTATCGCATTATTACTGATTTTTATTATTTTTACGGCAATTTTTGGGTCTTTGGTACAGCCGTTTATTGTCATGACCGCTATTCCATTTGGTTTTTTAGGGGTTATTATCGCCTTTATGTTGCACGGACGGCCGCTGAGTTTCTTCGCGCTGATGGGGGCTGTTGGGCTTACGGGTATCGTGGTTAACGATTCGGTTGTTTTGGTAGACCGCATTAATCGTTTGAGAAAATCAGGGAAGGATCGATGGAAATCTCTTATTGAAGGCGGCAAAAGCCGGTTACGTCCCGTTATGATGACCACCATGACTACTATTGGCGGACTTGTTTCTGTGGCCTATGGTATTGGCGGCGGCGACCCGTTCTTAAAGCCCCTAGGTCTTTCGATCATTTGGGGTCTGTTTTTTGCCACAGGCCTTACATTGATTGTCATCCCCTGCATTTATGCCATTTTCGATGATTTCACCGAGAATGTTTTCCATCGTCACATGGTTAAGCAGGCTTTGGATTGAAAACTTAAGATAACGCTTTTTCCTGCACTCTAGAAAAGTAAAACGCGGAGAGTGCGAAAAATCACTGAAAGTCATACCCTCCGGGTACTGCTTCGAGGTCGACGCAGGCAATTTTCTCGCCGGAACGCGTACCAGTAGCAAACCATATAGGACGGGATGTGCGGGATTATGAGAATGATGAAAATGGTCAGGCAGATCTTAGGCTTTCTATGGTAGAGGGCAACAAGGGAATTTGTCGCGTAAGAATGGCCGGTAATCTCGAAAATGCAACGAAGAATAAATAAACTCTTCCAGAATTCGGAAGATAAAAAGCGGATACGATAAACGTACAAAAATACAGGTATCCAGTGAATGACGCTTAGTAAAACCTGCATAACATGCGCGGTGTAAACAGCATAGAAAATAGGATCAAACGCGCGCAGAATAAAGTAGTAAAAAAAGCTTTGTGAATCCGGCATGAGGAGATAATAGGTACTTTTAACAGCAAACACCAGCATAAAGGCCAAATATATTTTCCAGAGCCATAGATGTTTTCGGGGCATGCGGTTATTATGCCAAAGTTTTCCGCTGAAATCACGAAGTATTTCGCTTAAAAAACGTATCTGGTCGCTAAATTTTCGAAAATACTTTGATTATTTGTTCTTTTTTGTGATAAAATAAAAATATAATGAACAAGAAATTCGAAACGATCATAGAAGATATTTACGAAAAGGATTGCCGGTATAAGGAAGATTCTTACGTTTTTGTTATGGAGGCATTAGCCTATACACAGAAGAAATTTAAGCGCTCTAAACATGTCAAAGGCGAAGAAATGCTTAAAGGCATGCGGGAGCTCCTTCTTAACAAGTACGGCCCGATGACGATGACCGTTTTAGAGCACTGGGGGATCAAAAATACCGAGGATTTCGGGAATATTGTCTTCAATCTGGTTGAAAACCGGGTTTTAAGCAAGACCGAAGATGATAATATTGAAGAATTCAGGAACGGTTATAATTTTGAGGAAGTTTTTGATTCCGGTTACCGCAAGCAGTTAGCGAAGAAGATCAGCCGGATGCGGTCTATTTAGACAGGGTTCAGGGGGCAGCGTACAGATTTATAGACAAAAGGGGAAAGACAAGGTAGAATTTATCTTGTCTTTTTTGTTTGAATAGGATTAAGGGATTTAATCCTATGGTCCTAAACCCTGATAGTTCAATATGCGATTTCTCGAAGATATTTCAGTTCAATATGTTAAAGGCGTTGGTCCTGCCAGGAAAAAACTGTTCGTGCGGTTAGGGATCGAAAGTGTCGAGGATCTTCTGTATTTCTTTCCTCGGCGTTATCAGGACCGGAGGAATCTGACGCCCATTGCTCAAGTCAAAGTAGGGGAATGGCAGACGGTTAGTGGAAAGATCCTTGCCAAGGTTTCCCGTCGGAGTTGGTACACAAAGAAACATGTTTCTCAAATGACCATGGATGACGCTTCCGGGCGGATCTCCTGTATCTGGT
The DNA here is from genome assembly GCA_023136835.1 of Candidatus Omnitrophota bacterium. Lineage (GTDB taxonomy): Bacteria > Omnitrophota > Gorgyraeia > Zapsychrales > Zapsychraceae > 2-02-FULL-52-10. The sequence continues at coordinate 24,093 of JAGLQN010000308.1, forward strand.
TCAACCAGCCTTATTTGGACCGCTACTTTGTTGAAGGCAAGCGGGTTGTCTGCTATGGAAAAATTGATATCTACAAGAATCAGTTGCAAATGGTTTCCCCTGAATATGAGATTCTTGAAGGTGAGGAGGATGAAAGTTTAAACTTAAAGAGGATTGTCCCGATTTATCCGCTGACGCGGGGAGTCACCCAGCGCTATTTGCGCAAGACCATTAAAGCCTCTCTTGAGAAATATAAAGATCAGCTTCGTGAGGAGCTTCCGGTTGCCCTGCGCAATAAACATCATTTGTCGAATATCAAGCGCAGTATCGGCAATATTCATTTTCCCGAGAGTTTTGAGGATCAAGAAAATGCCTTGAGCCGCATTTCGTTCGAAGAATTTTATTTCTTTCAGATCTCCATTATTTTACGCCGCTTAAGCATTACGCAAAAGAAAGGGATTGATCACAAGATCACCGACGCTTCAGCGCTGCGCTTCATTAATGCTTTTGGCTTTGAACTGACAGGCGCTCAAAGACAAGTTATCCGCGAGATTCGCGCTGATATGCAATCGGGTTCTCCTATGCTCCGGCTTTTGCAGGGAGATGTCGGCTCGGGAAAGACGCTCGTCGCTCTTTTCGGATGCGTGATGGCCTTTGAGAACGGGCATCAAGCCTGCGTTATGGCTCCGACGGAGATCTTGGCCCGCCAGCATTATGAGAATATAAAAAAGATGATAGCGGACGGGGCGTTTAAAGACATGAAGGCCGCTCTTTTTGTCAGCGGAATTAAGAAGACGGAAAAAGATGAGCTTTATGCCAAGATAGAGAACGGCGAGATCGACCTTGTGGTCGGGACCCATGCCTTAATCAATGAGGAAGTCAGTTTCAAGAGTTTAAGTTTCGCGGTGATTGACGAGCAGCATAAATTCGGCGTGCGCCAACGCGCGCTGCTGGCCGAGAAGGGCAACAACCCTGATGTCTTGATCATGACCGCGACGCCGATCCCGCGCACGTTATGCATAACGCTCTATGGAGATCTCGATATTTCGATCATTGATGAAATGCCGCCGGGCCGGGGCGATGTGAAAACATATCTTTATAGTCATGAACAGGACGGTGAAGTTTACGAACTGATCCGCAAGAAGGTGGCGGAAGGCCAGCAGGTCTATGTGATCTACCCGATCATCGAAGAGTCCGAAAAGTTGGATCTCAAAGCGGCCAAAGAGATGTTCAAGCATTTCGAATCAAAAGAGTTCGAGGATCTTTCGATCGGGCTTATCCACGGGCAGATGAAGCAAAAAGAAAGCCGCGAGGTGATGGACCGGTTTAAAGATAAAAAGATCGACATTCTGGTCGCGACAACAGTCGTTGAAGTCGGCGTTGATGTTCCAAACGCCAATGTCATGGTCATTGAACATGCCGAGCGCTTTGGATTGGCCCAGTTGCATCAACTCCGCGGGCGGATCGGCCGGGGAGAGGTTGACGGATTATGCGTTCTGGTCGCTGAGGCGCAAACAAGTGAATCGAATGACCGCCTTAAAGCGATCCTCTCGACAACGAATGGATTTGAGATCGCGCAGCATGACCTGGAGATACGCGGGCCCGGACGGTTTTTCGGCCGCCATCAGCACGGACTCAATGAATTAAAAGTTGCTAATCCGCTGACGCAATTGGATATTCTGGAACTAGCCCGGAAAGAAGCTATTGCGTTAACGGAGGATGATCCGAAATTGGCTAAGGAATCAAACCGGTATATCAGCGATATTATCAAGAAACGGTATCCGACGTATTTAAAGGATGTGAAGGCGGGGTAACTGGAATGAAGATCATTGGCGGACAATTTAAAGGACGTAACTTCTTTCCTCCTACGCCAAATACTTATTGGGTTTGGCTTCGGAGGACTGCCCTGTTGGGGCTGCATGCTTAGGTTTAGATTGATATGAAAATAATAGGTGGAAAACATAAGGGAAAGAATTTTTATATGCCATTTGGCATTCGGCCTACCCAAAGTATTGCGCGCAAGGCCCTTTTTGATATTCTGGGACAGGACTTAGAAGGGATGACATTATTGGACCTGTTTGCCGGGAGCGGAGCGATAGGTCTGGAGGCTATTTCCCGCGGAGCCGCTAAGGCAACAATGGTTGAAAAAGACCCAAAATGCGTGGACGTGATCAACGAGAATATTGACCTTTTGTCTATTGAACCCAACGCGTCCGGGGTTCTTCCCTATGAGATCATTCAAACAGACGCTTTTGCGGCTGTTAAGCTATTTGCCCGTCAAGACAAGAAATTTGATGTTATTTTTATTGACCCCCCTTATGGTCGGGGACTGGCAAAAAAAGCCTTGAAAACGCTAGAGGGCTATGATATATTACATCCCAATTGTACAGTTGTGGTCCAGCATGAAAAAAGAGAAATTCTACCTGAAAAACAAGGTAGATTTCTTACTTTTAGGCAAAAAAAGTACGGAAGCACGAATTTATCTATATATGGTTATTGATATTAATATAACTCTCTCAATTCAAGAATTAGAGTTACCAAATGAGCCGTTCGGCCATATATCCCGGCAGTTTTGACCCCGTAACATATGGACATATTGACCTGATCAATAGAGCTTCCCATGCTTTTGATGAGGTTGTTGTGGCTGTGGCCGAAAGCACGCATAAAAACACGTTTTTTAATATTCAGGAACGTGTGGAAATGGTCAAAGAAGTTGCCGGCGGTATTGATAACGTCCATGTTGAGAGCTTTAAGGGGCTTGTTATTGATTATGCCCGCAGCAAAAAGATCAGAGTCCTTATCCGGGGCCTGAGGATGATCTCGGATTTTGAGTATGAACTTCAGATGGCCTTGACCAACCGCCGCCTTGATGAAAATATTGAGACGATTTTTCTTATGCCGTCGGAAGGGTATTCGTTCCTTTCTTCTAAGCTGATCAAGGAAGTTGTTTCACTAGGCGCCGACATCACTTCGTTCGTTCCGGATTCTGTTGCCCGGAGGCTCAGAGAGAAAATGGGCGAAAAAAAATAGGAAAGTACAGCGATATATGAAAATTCAGATCCGACGTATTAGGCCCGAAGGCATGGAGCTCGACGAATCATTTCCGGTTGACTTGATCGATTTAACGCGGACAGATGTCCTGAAATTCGTCTCCCCGTTTGAGATTACAGTAAAGGTCACCAGGGCGGATGATGAAGTTCTTGCGGCGGTCACGGCCAAAAGCTGCTACGAATCGTTCTGCAGCCGGTGCTTGGAAGCGATCAGAAAGGATTGGGCGACGGAATTCCT
>JAGLQN010000309.1 GCA_023136835.1 Candidatus Omnitrophota bacterium
TAACCCCCAGGATACGAGTTCTAATCCTGTACAAGGGGGCTTGGAAGGAAAAAGGCACCCTTTCAGGTGCCTTAAGGTAGCGGGGCTCAGATGCGAACTGATGACCTTCAGGTTATGAGCCTGACGAGCTACCTGACTGCTCCACCCCGCGGTATTTGCCGTCGCCTATCAGGAAGCAAATACCGCTGGGCTGCCAGCCGTTTTTTCGCTCTATCTCAAAAACGTCTGGACTGCCCCGTCAGACTTTCGCGTTCCCACAGGAAACAAAATCTATATTGTCACTGAACAATTACCTCTTATCACTCGCCAACCGCATTAGCCGGCATCAAATGGTAAATCACTTCGCCCTCGCGGATCAATCCCATCTTCTCGCGGGCGACCTTCTCCAAATAATCCGGATCCTCCTCAAGCAACCGTTTTTCTTCCAAAAGCCTCGTCTTTTCGGCTTCCATCTCCTCGATCCGCCTCTGATATTCCCGGTCGAGCGCCTTGGCATCCTGCCATTTAGAGAACGAGGGCAGGAAGTTCAGCAAAACACATAAAGCAAAAACAAAGAGTATAAAGGCGTTTTTGAGCATTTATATCAGCGTTTAGTGTTAATAGACAGTTAAAATTTTCTATTCGCTAACCGCTACACGCTGGTTCACCAAATTTTGCCCTTGATTTCCTGGATATTTCTGTGGAAACAAGGATTAAATTTTCTGAAACTTCGTTTTACCAAATCTTACCCCATAACGGACCGGCATAAACAGCATTGTCCTTCAAATCTTCTTCAATGCGCAAAAGTTCGTTGTACTTTGCCAGGCGGTCGGTGCGCGATAATGATCCGGTCTTGATCTGTCCGACGCCGGTGGCCACCGCCAGGTGGCTGATCGTCGTATCTTCCGTCTCGCCCGAACGGTGCGAGATAATCGAGGTAAATTTATTTTCTTTCGCCATCGCGATGGCGTCAAGTGTTTCCGACAAGCTGCCGATCTGGTTAACCTTGATCAAAATGGAATTCGCGGCGTTCTCATTGATACCCTTTTTCAATCTTTTGACGTTCGTCACAAAAAGATCATCGCCGACAAGCTGGATATTGCCACCGATACGCGCGGTCATTTCCTTCCATCCGCTCCAATCGTTCTCATCGAGGCCGTCCTCGATCGAGATCAGCGGGCTCGTCTTCATCATCCGAGCGTAAACATCGACGAGCTGGCTTGCGGGGATCTCCTGGCCATTGTAAGTATATTTTCCGCCCTTGCACATCTCGGATGAAGCGGCGTCAAGCGCGATAAAGACATCTTTGTCGGGTTTATACCCGGCGGCCTCGACCGCTTCGATGATCAGCGCGATGGCTTCCTCGTTGCTCGAAAGATTCGGCGCGAATCCGCCCTCATCCCCGACAGACGTCGAGAAGCCCTTCGCCTTTAAGATGGATTTAAGATTGTGGAAGATCTCGCAGGCCATGCGCAGGGCCTCGGAGAAGGTCGGTGCGCCTAAAGGCACGATCATAAATTCCTGGATGTCTAAATTATTGTCCGCGTGGACGCCGCCGTTAATGATGTTCATCAGCGGCACGGGAAGGATCTTGGCCTCATCCCCGCCTAAGTAGCGGTAAAGCGGCTTGCCCTCTTCGGCCGCGGCGGCTTTGGCAACAGCCAAAGATACGCCAAGAATCGCGTTGGCCCCGAGCTTCCCCTTGTTCTCGGTGCCGTCTAAATCGTTTAAAGTTTTATCGATCGCCCTGAAATCGGGCTCCTGGCCGACCACCTTCTCGGCGATCATGGTGTTGACATTCTCAACGGCCTTGGTCACGCCCTTGCCCATATATTTGGATTTGTCGCCATCGCGAAGCTCGATGACCTCGTGCTCTCCGGTTGACGCGCCTGATGGCACCGCCGCGCGGCCGATCACGCCTGACTCTAAATGAACATCGACCTCAACGGTCGGATTGCCGCGGGAATCGATGATCGCGCGCCCCTTAATTTGTGTGATTTTTGACATGCTTATTTCCTTATTTCAAAGATTGAAAATGGAAAACAGAAAATGGAAAACGATAATTGAAACTTAAAGCCTATCAGAAAACCGGCTTTTTATTTTTTCAACCTTCAATCTTCAATTTTCTATTTTCAATATTGCTTTTTTCCTTAAATAACACGCACACCCCACGACCAACAACTAAAAACAAGGGGTGACTCACAATTCTAAGTTACATCACCTTCGGATCTGTAACTTAATTGTTCGTCAAATTAACACAGTTCCCCGGTAAAGTCAAGTCTTTCTGGGGGGTTCTAGGGGGTAAACCGGGGGGTAAACCGACCAAACAGACCCCCGGGGTCTGTTTGTGGTGAGATGAAAGTGATTTTGGGAATTTGTTCTATACTTATCGCCGCGGATATGTTAATTTGTTGTTAACGTAACATCCAAAAATATTAATATTAAAAGAGGTTCTTTATGCGAAAATTTATCATCTGGTTAAAAATCAACTGGGTAAAGATAGCCCTTATTACCCTTCTTGTCTCCATTGTCATATCCATCGGCGTGTACGTCTCCTATATCGCGTCGAGCTTCAACTCACTGGAAAATTTCACTAAGCGCCAATCCGCGGGAATGATGGCCATGACTATGCCCATGTTTGTCTTCGCGCAGATACTCGTCCTGCCGCTCAGCTTCGGCATAATGTGGTATTTCTATAAAGGCGGCGGCATTGGCGGCATAAAGAAGAATAAAATTGCCAAAGATGATTTTGAGGTCCACTGGGATGATATTATTGGCATGACCGAAGCCAAAAGTGACGCCAAAGAAGTCGTTAACTTGCTTAAAGATCATGCCCTGCAAAAAGCTGTCGGGGGCAACATCATTAAGGGGGCTCTTATGATCGGCCCTCCTGGATGCGGTAAAACTTATTTAGCCAAAGCCATGGCCACGGAATGCGGGCTCCCTATGTTAACAGCGGCGGGAAGCGAATTTGTCGCTATGTTTATGGGGCAAGGCGCCTCCCGCATGAAATCCCTTTTTAAACAGGCACGTGCTGAAGCAAACATTCATGGTGGATGCATTATCTTTATAGATGAAATTGACGCCTTTGCCCGGCAGCGCGCGCAGGCGAGTGACGGGCCTGGTTCCGCGTTCAGCGGCGGAGCTACAACCTCCTACAACGCGACAATCAACCAATTTCTCACAGAGTTTGACGGTCTTCGTAAAAAAGAGAACAACATTATCATTCTTGCCGCCACCAACGTTAATGAAGAAGAACTTGATGAAGCCATTATGCGTTCCGGCCGCTTTGACCGGAAGATACGCGTTGAAAAACCAAACGCGGAAAGCCGTGAAGAAATCTTTAAATACTATTTATCGAAAGTATCTGCTGACCCTTCACTCGACATCCCCCACTTTGCCGATAAGACAAAGTGGTTTTCTCCGTCAGATATCAACAATGTTGTTAAAGAAGCCGGCGTGTTTGCCGCGCGCAATAAACACACTCAAATTAATGCTGATGACATGAAAAGCGCGGTTGACCGGATCATGATATCCATCGAGAAAATGGGCGGCGACAAGATCCTCGGAGATAAAGTTAATGTTTTCTGGGATGATGTCATCGGCATGACGGATATTAAAGAAGAAGCCTGGGAAATCGTAAAATTACTAAAAGATAGAAATATGGCTAAAGCCATCGGCGGCAAGATCGTTAAAGGCCTTGTTATGTTCGGACCTCCCGGATGCGGCAAAACCTATTTAGCTAAAGCCATCGCCACCGAGTCTGGCTTTCCATTTATATCCGTGCCTGGCAGTGAATTTGTAACGATGTGGATGGGCGAAGGCGCGAAAAAGATGAAAAATGTTTTTGCCGAAGCGCGTAAAATGGCTAAGGCGGAAGGCGGCTGCATTATCTTTTTTGATGAAATCGATTCATTCGCGCGGCATAGAGTCCAGCCAAGCGGGTTAGGCGGCGGTATTAGTCATAACGCGACGATCAATCAATTCTTAACCGAACTAGACGGTTTAAGGAAACAAGAGAATACCATCATGGTCTTAGGGGCAACTAACACCCGCGAAGGCGATCTTGATTCTGCTGTTACGCGCGCCGGCCGCCTTGAGCGGAAATTGTATGTTACCCTGCCTACTCTTGATGAACGCAAAGATCTTTTTGATTTTTATTTCTCAAAGGTCAAGATTGCCGATGATGTCACGCCCGACCGCTGGGCACGCATTGCCGTTGGTGTTACACCATCAGATATTGATAATATCATTCGTGAAGGAGGGCTTCTTGCCTTGCGCGGAAACCGCGATACAATTAACCACAAAGATTTAATGGACGCCTACGATCGCATTACTATCGGCGCTATCTCGCGGGAAAAATACAATAAGTCCTCTCTCTTGCGAACATCTTACCATGAAACCGGTCACGCACTGATGACGTATCTGGTCCATCCGACAAATGAAGTCATTAAAGCAACTATTAAACCTCGCAAAGGAGCGCTAGGTTATATTTGGGACCGCCCGATTGAGGAGCTGGCTGTTAATTCCCCTAACAAAGAACATTGGTTTTCGGAAATACAAGTATTGTTAGCCGGATATGTGGCGGAGAAAATTTCCCTTGGGACAACAGCCTCGGGTGTCGGCGGCGGGCCGGGAAGCGACTTTCATCGGGCCACTCAAATCGCTCACTTGATGGTTTGGAGCTTAGGGATGGGTTCATCGGGCCTCATCGGCGACTTTTCCGCTGTCAAGGGAAATCAAATTGCTCAAAAGACGCTTGAAATATTAAACGCGGACGCCCAAAAGATTCTGCAAGATTGCCTTCAGAATACAACCAAAATTCTCACCGAACACAGAGATATTTTAGAATATTTCTCCCAGGAATTACTGGAAAAGGGCGACTTAGAATATGACGATGTTCAGGCTATTTTCAACAAGTTCAATCTTAAAGCCGCTACCAAAGCCAACAATCCCTCACCTCTGACCGATGCCAACCCGGAGTCTTAAGTTGAGAAGAATCAAGCCCCTTATCCTCCCCGTCGTGTTCTTATTATTCGCGGTAAGCTGCGCGAGGCAGTTCCCCGAAGAAACGCTCAAGCCAACAAAAGCCCGCCAAAAACTTATTGACCTATGTAAAAATGATTACAATTTAGATATCGTCACCAAAGCTTATGACAATACATTGTGGATCTATCTTCCGCTTGATAAGTCCTTTCTAAGCATTACCACGAGCAAAGATGGCCCTGTTATATCTCCGGATTCAGAAGAAAAACCAGGCATTAATTTCTTGGATGGAGAGTTTGCTGATAATGCCTTTCAAATACGCTATGACATCGGGCTTAAGAAAATCTACACCAATAACAGAGGCATTACGACCAAATTCTCCGCGGAATACGCGACGAAACAAAGATTTTTACTGAGCGCGCTAACACGCGCTTATTCAGATATTGAGAAAAAACCGGACAGCAACCGGTATGCTGAAAAAATAGTGGGCGATCGTGATTTCCTGGATAAGAATAAAGATTCTATCCGCGATAGGTTCCTCCGATCCCATGTGAAAACAGCTAATGTCCCCGATTTTATTGTCCTTATTATCGCTGATATCGAAAAAGGCATTGAAATGCGCACGTATTTATATTTACAGGATTACCGGCGAGCGACCCAGGATCCAGGGTTCAGTGAGGAATATGTTAAAAGAGCTATTGCAGAGCAGCCGATCGGGCATGAAGTCATTATCGGGGATAAAGCAGGATCTTATTTGAAAACTTATGACCTATCATGGGCCGAATTTCTTACAAGACAAATGCTCCACCGCGTCAATTTCAAATATGTGCACAGCACGTTCCCCCCTTATTCCGACGCACTAGAGCAGCTGACCGAAATAGCGGCCGAAACCGTGCGGGGTTATGATTTTAATGACTTTGAATCAATTAATTTCATAAATTTGAATACAGAAAAAACGCGGGCATTAAGCAAAGAACAACTGCAGAGCATTGAGATAACCCCACCTGCTCTTCCCGGGAAGCTTCACCATCTAAAATTCGAGATAAAACCTCCCACCAACAATAATGAAATGAGTTATTAGCAGGATTATTACTTTTTAACTGGTTTCTCCAGGATCTTCACCCTCCGGCCGGAGACTTTCAGCCGCTTCTCGACGAACATCGCAATGGCTTTCGGGTAGATCTTGCGCTCGACTTGATGGACGCGCTCCTCGAGGCTCTCGAGCGTTTCACGCTCGGCGATCCGGAAAGATTCCTGCATAATGATAGGGCCGTGATCCATTTTGTCATCGGCAAAATGGATCGTCACTCCGGTCACCTTCACACCGTAGGTAAAGGTATCCTTGATGCCCCGCGCGCCTTTGAATGACGGCAAGAGTGACGGGTGAACATTGAGGATCTGATTGGGATATTTCTTAATAAAGAAAGGGGTAAAGACCTTCATAAACCCGGCAAGGACGATAAAATCGATATCCATTTCCTTTAATTGAATAATGATATCCCGCTCGTAACTCTGCGGGGTCGCGTAGTCCTTGCGCAGCAAGCATAATGTCGGGATCCCGGCCTCCTTTGCCCTTTTAAGCGCGTAGGCCTTACGCCTGTCAGAGAAAACAAGAGCCAATTCGGCCTTGATCTCGCCGGATTTTACCGCTTCGATAATCGCCTGTAAGTTTGAACCGTTTCCGGAAACAAAAACCGCAAATTTCATAAATGAGCTCCAATTTTACGAAGTTAAACGACGTAAATTTGTTGAGCGAATTTATCCCGCGTAGTCAAACACGTTAAGTATTCTTCTACGCTCCAAAATTTTCATTTGGGAGCTTCACAGAATAACCCTTCGAAGCTTCACGCGAAAGCAATGAAGCGAAGGAGGGTATTTGACAAAGCAGGATTTCTACTCAACCCGAATAATTCAACGAAAGATCCTTCGTGCTCATTTTCCGTAATAACTATTTTGAAGAAATGAGTACAATACTTGCTTCATCAAAATACATCAAGGAAAGCAAGTACGATTCCGTCAAACTTCGTTTGACTCCTCTCAGGATGAATTGGCGGCTTCGCCACCAATTCAATTATGCCATGTTTTGTTCGCTAAATGCAAATTTGCCCCTGCGCGCCTTGATAAAACCGATAAGGCCGGTCATCGTGACAATGACGCCCACTCCGATCAAAATGGATACCCGCGGCACAAACTCGGACAGCCAGGAGCTGGTCAACATCGCGACAAGGAACGCGAAATGGATCACAATCTCAATGGCCGAGAAGGTCTTGCCCCGCATTTTCTCATCGCAGAGAATATGCACCATCGTATAGGAGGCGATAAAAATCGGCCCAATGATCATGCCTAAGAACATCGCCAGGGCCATGGCGAACCAAATGACCGGATAATGATACACAACGGCGGCAAACACGACGAGCATGATCCCCCCGGCGCAAAGGCAGGAAAATATGGTCGTATCCCAATGTTCCTTCTTTCCCCATTTGCCGTAGATCAGAACACCTAAAAACAGTCCCACGCATAAAGACACCGCCACAGACCCCAAGTGCATGGTCTTGCTATGGAATGCTTCCTGGATAAAGACGATACTCACAACATAAATGGCGCCCACCGCCGAGAGCAGCACAAAGAACATGTTGGCAATAAACCGGATCTCCTTGTGCCCCAAGAGATACCTGAATCCCTCAAAAAGATCCTCCCAGAATGTTGTCTTGATCTCAGCGACGATCTCCTTGCCCTTTTCGAGAATAACATCTTTAATAACCCTGATCCTCTTCGGAATCGCGATCGTAAAGATCATCGCGCCCGACAGGAAAAATGTAATGGCATCAACGATAAAGCCGTCGCGCGCGCCGAGCTTCTCGATCATAAGCCCTCCCAAGCCCAGCCCTAACACAGAAGCGATCATCCCCGTCGTGGTCACCAGGGAATTCGCGGTAATCAGGTGTTCTTCTTTAACAATATCGGGAATGATCGACATCTTCGCCGGCACGTAGAACCGGCTGAAGCTAAATGCCAAGAACACGATAATATAAATAGGCATTATGGCGTCCCAGTGGATAAAAACGAACGGGATCAAAAGCACAAGCAGGCCCCGCGCGATATCACAGACAAAAAGAATCTTCCTCCTGTCCCACCGGTCGATAAAAACCCCGGCGAACGGCTGGACCACAAACACGGGCAGAATGGTAAACGCCATTAATTTGGCAAGATTGCTCGTCGAAACCCCGGAGCGCTCGGCAATCAGCCCGACAAGCGCCATTTGATGAATGCGGTCGCCGAACTGCGAGATCACCTGCGCCAGCCAGAGCCTGAGGAAGTTTCGATTTTTAGTATCAGTTAATAGCTTGATCATAATTGTTACCGTAAAGTTTTAAGCAAGAAGAAAGAAGCAAGAAGCAAGAAGTAAAAAGTGTCAGTCAACCAGACAAAACCAGGTTATAATCAAAAAATGAAGCTCAATTAAGTCATGTTTTTTATTCTCACGAATTTATCTTACCCAATCAATTTCTTCTCTACCTTTTATTTCTTCTTTTTCTAATCCACTATAGATGAAGACCTGGATTTTTAAAACTTCCCTTTCGTCTCCCCACTTCCGCTTCTTACTTCTCACTTCTTACTTTTCAACGCCTCAGCCTTCTCAAAATAATTCTTTACCTGGTCTACATCCCCCCGCCGCTGGTAGATCTCGCCTAAATGCCGGTACGCGGTGAAATCCAAATGGTCCTGCACCCCGCTAAGCGCGATCATACGCTGATAATATTCAATGGCCCTCTCCTCTTGGCCTAAGAGCCCGTAACTCGACGCCAGATTAAACAAGGCCATTTTGTAATCCGGCTTCAAGGCCACCGCGCGCTTGTATTGCTCGACGGATTCTTCAATGCGGCCGGTGCGGGAATACATTGTCCCGAGGCTGTAATACGCGCGGGCGTTGGCGGGTTCGCGCAGAATAAGGCCTTGATATTGATCAACAGCGTTCTTGTAGGCCGCGTTAAGATTCTCTCTCAAAAGATCGTCCCACTTGCCGGCCTCCCTGACCCTCTCAAGGACCGCGACCGCCTCGACGACCTTTCCCTGGTCGTAGAAGACGCGGCCCAGCGCGATCGCGTAGGAGACATTCATCGGCTCGCGCTCAAAAGCCCTCCGGAAGTAGACTTCGGCTTGCGCGTAGCGCTTTCGGTCAACCAGCTCGATTCCCGTCGAGAAAAGAATGCGCGCGTTGTTCGGATTATATTCGAGCGTCC
>JAGLQN010000031.1 GCA_023136835.1 Candidatus Omnitrophota bacterium
AATTTATCGTTTAGGTTTAAACCCGTAACTTCTTGTTTTGTTTTATAGCCGAATAATTGGACGAATGTATTATTCACATAAAATAAATTGCCGTTCACATCGGACATGAATATTCCGCTTTTGACCGTTTCGACAAGTTTTCTGTACATTTTCTCGCTTTCAGGATGCAGCGCGTTAAATTCTTTCCTGTTATGAATAAGGTCCGGCTTGATAGTAGCGCTTTGTTCAAAGGCTCTGTCCTCTTTAGCATTAGCCTGCAATACGTTCCCGATAAAAATTCCGATTATTAAAGAGATGATTAATAATGCAACGATAGCTATTCCCCCTTTTATTTCTATCAAAAACCTAAACAATTCTTTCATAGCTCCCATAAAATTCTTTTCAGATAGGTTTTCAAATACATGCTCCAGTCCTTTTCCCGATTTATCCGTGTTTAAAGGAAATTCCTCAGTAAGCACTCCCGCTTCATTATAAGCTTTATGTCCAATAATTTCTCCATCCGCAATAGTATCCAGTATTTTTATTTTCCCATTCTCATAATATTCAATGAACTGACCGTCGACGTGGTCATTAACAAATTCCATCTCGAAATGTAATTGGCCGTTTTCATAATATTCTTTTGCGGCGCCCTGGCGGACATCTTCATTGTAATAGCTCTCGGCTTTCAATGTGCCGGTATTATAATAAAACTTTGCCGGCCCTGAAATCTCCCCTTGGAAATAATGAAAGCTCTCTTTGATCACTCCTCCGGGATAGTAAATTCTTGCTGCCCCACGCCTTATATTATTGGCATATTCGATCTCTTGGTACAGATGTCCATTATTATCGTAAATTTTTTCCAAACCATTCTTCTTCCCATTTTTATAATTTTCTTCTTTTAAGAGGGATCCATTTGCTGAATATTGCCTGAAAAGGCCGTGTTCTAATCCTTTAAAATAGTTTGTCTCTACTAATATGTTCCCGTTTGTGTCGTATTTTCTGTAAATGCCGCTAATTTTACCGTCTATGTACGTAGCTTCACTCATTAACTTGCCGTCAGGATAATATTCCTTCATCGTGAAGTCGTTATCATTATATTCCGAGCGCCAATCTACTTTTACCTCGCCGTTAGGATAATATTCATTTTCCGGAATTTGCGTCCAACACAGTGAAGGGCAAAGCAGGATGTAACTTATTATGAGAAGGGTAATTTTTTTCATCGATAAAGAAATTCTTCATGCTCCGGGAGTTCTTGGAAATTAAGCGTGCTGTTCTCAGATTTCCTGCGTTCTATGCTTCATTTAGCTTCCAACTCTTGAGTATTTGTTTTTATTCATTCGCCCATAAGGGATTATACGTTTAACTTATTACCATAAATATCCTAAACGCATCATTCGCCCATGCGGGACGAATGATAATATTATTTGATTCGGCTATCCGCATGATTATCGGCCTATCTTTATTCGGTATAATTAAATATCTGATATTATGCCTTTGAATTCTTTCAGCTAAGTTTCTTTCTTTCGTGCTGGCAACAAAATATGTTGCCACTTTTTTTTCTGTCAATAATCCTAATGCTCTGTGCTTCGGGAACATAATATGTTCTTCGTTCTTGACATTATATCGAATCCAGCGCACGAGCTCCCGCACTTCTCTTTTATTCACATCGTTATCGTCAAAATGAAAATTCACCGCAATAGCGTATATATTGTGGAGTATTAAACAGAACAGCATAAATCCAATAATCTTATCTGGTTGAAAATAAGTATTCCGCGGCATTTTCTTTTTAAAATATTCAAAGCTGTTGTGAAATAGCTCGATACAAAAAATCAAAACAGGTCCGGCCAGCGGAAGAATGTATCTTCCCCCGCCTGATATCCCCCAAATTATTAATCCGAATAGGTATATTATCGTAAACAGCTCTGTGAAAGTTGTTTTCTTTCGAATAACCCGATAGCAAAACACAGCGATTATGCAGGCTATTAAAAGCAATGAAATCTGCGGAATAATATTCCATAAGGTCCTATTGCCTGCTTTGCCGACGGTTGTCCATATTGGGAAAAAGAAACTAAAAAGATAGATAAATATTTCTGATAGATATCCATAGGCTCTTACTACGCCTTCCAGCAAAGGGATATTCTTTTCCTGAAGATGCAATGAAAATGAGACCCCGAGAAAATATTGTATCCCCAATGACGTTATGCCAAATCCAGTGATAGCCATTAACGCCCGTTTATCTTTTTTGAAAGTGCTAAAATATATGCATGCCGCGATTAACAATAAAACGCCAGAAAATCGAATCAGAATACTGTAAAACATTAAAAAAGCCGCTGCTATTAAATATATAATCGCTTTATGGGAGCCACCCCCCTTTTTGGTTTCTGCATATTTCTCAAATAAATATATTGCCCCTGTAACAAAAGACAGAAACGGAATATCAGTTAAAATGTTTTGCTTAAAAGTAAAGAACGACGGTGATGTCAAGATGAACAGCGATCCCAACAGTGCTAAGCCTTCCTTCAGGCGCTTTCTCATAATAAAACGCAATGATAAAACATAAAAGACCCAAAAGATAAGATTTGGGAGCTTCAGAAGAACAAAATTTAGGCCAAAATATTTGAGGAGAGGTACAAGAAGAAAAGGGAACCCTGGAGGAGAAATAACCCCTTGATCTAAATCAAAAGACCGCTGGTAGGATTCATGTTCTACAATGTTTTTTGCGTGGAGAATATACTGACAAAAATCATCGCCCCAATTATGCCCATTTTTCAACGTCAGAATATTTACGGCTAAAAACAATAAGATGAAATACCATAATATTTTTGTGTTCTTACTGATCATTGATTCTGAGATAAAATTTTCCACCGCAAAAACTAAACAGAAGATTCTGGGAGAGCTAAAACATAACCCGAATTTGTCAGCTCATTTTGTTTCATTGTAGCTCAAACAAAAACCCCTTGCAACTAATTAAACTACGATTGTGAAGGATTACAACGGAAAACGGTCATGAGGTCGCATTCTTAGCGCTTAAGGGACAATTTAACAAAATTATTAAAAGAGCGGATATGGGATAAAAGTGCAGGATGAGACGGGCTAGGACGCCATATGCTTTATCATAAGATATCCAATAATAGATCGGTGTCATCAAAAATATGACAAAAAGGATTCCAAAATACAAGAGAAGACACAATAGCAGCAAACGGACTTGTTTGATTTTAATAATTCTTTCGATATGAACAATGCTGAGAATCAAAATAAGCCATACAATGCTCCAATTACCGCTCAAAAAGAGATTTCTGATAAACGCTTCAATGATCACTGGCAAACGGTTAAGATTTTCTAGCGAAAAATCATAGCCGGCTCTTTCCACCAAAGTGATCTCGGCATGGGCTTTATATAAAAAGAAGAACAAGAAAATCGTCAAACACGGAATGGCAAACTTAACGAACGATCGCACCTTCTTCTTCAGCGGATAAGTTGTGTTGTCTGAAAGAAGAAATATCAACAGGATAAAATAGATGATGAAATAAAATGCTCCCTCCACTTTTGTGAAGCTTGCTAATCCGGCAAACAAAGACGCTAGAAACAAATAGGAATCCTCTTTCCTCATATCCCAAATAAGGAGTAAGATAATCGCGCTGCAGTTATAGAACATCAGCGGCAGGTCAACATAAAGCATTGTGGCGTGGTGGATTAGTAATGGCGAGACGGCCAGTAAGGCAACCCCGCCTAATGCCCACCTGGTGTTTGTAAAATTCTTCAGGAATGAAAAGTGTATGATGGAATAAAACAGGAAAAAGAACGGGATGATAATTTTTATGACCTGGTCATTCCATGATTGAAGGTTGAGCGTCAGCCAGGTTACGGCGAGCTCGATGAGAACCGGATATGAAGGGTGCGGCAAATATTTAAGCTGCATTATCGAACGCTGCGTGTAAAAGATTTTGGCTTTAAAAGCGACCCTCTCAATTTCATCCCAAACATGAACGGGGATATTCAATGCGGTCCAGAAAACATACATCATATAAAATGTCACGTAAGCCAAAAGAAGCAAAACGATCAAATCTAAGGGGCGTTTATCATTCGGCATTTGTTTTATAAAAAGCAATGTGCCTAGACCGGTTTTTTTGCGGCAGATATATGCCGGCGTAAACATCGCGGCCAGGATAGGCAGGCCGGTTGTCATTACTGTAAAAGGAATGTCAACAATTGTCAGAAAGACCATCCACAGAGTTAGAACGCCCAGCCCCAATCCATATGCCAGAGCTAACGACAAGGATGGTCCGAGCCGGCTTTTCCTGAATATGATCAGGATTAAAGACAGCCCGATACCCAACGGGATGAACATGGCTATACTCGTATTAAAGACGGTTGACATGATGTTATTTCCTTACAGCTAAGAGATTTTCACTTCCAAAACGGCCGATAATGTTGAAATTCCCGGGAACTGAGGCTTCAGGGTTTTTCTTTTGGAAGACAACTAAGGCTTCTATGGGACTCGCCGACGGGTCGTCCCAAACATAGTCGGGCATGATCAGTCTTTGTCTTGGGTTGTATTGAATGGTAATGGGAAACAGATGGTAAGCCAAAGCGATATGCGTATTTGCTCCGGTTGTCGTGTGTAAATCAATATCCGTGATCAGTAGGGCATTGTGCCTGCCGGGCAGGCGTTTTTTACAGAATCGCGCAAAGGTGTAAGAATCCCCGAAGATCAACGCTTTTTTTTCATCAGTTGTTTTATTTCTTACCGCTTGGGATTGAGAGTAAAGATAGCGTGTGAAATTGACAGTTTGGATAAAGGCAAGGATGCTTAAAATAGTCAGTGCGGTGAAACAACTTGCAGTGAGCCCCGGGGTGGGTTTAAAGTCCTCATTCTTTCTCCCTTTCCGCAATGGCGCCAACAAAAACGAAATGGTGATAATGAGAAAAAGGATCAGAAGATTGACATTGATCCCCGCGAATGTATCGACAAAAATTAAGTTATGCCGGTAGGAATAAAACGCGTTGAGACATTCTGTTAAAACATGCTTTAGGGATATACGCTTGATGATAGCGAAAATAATCAGGAAAACAAGAATAGATGAAATGACGCATAATACTTCAAAGAAATTTTGGTTTCTCTTCGATCTGTCAAGATGGCTCATCAGATCTTTTATTGTCCTTTTGGTCTTTCGGATCGTTTTTTTCTTCAGATTTTTCTCTTTCTTCCGCTAGTTTCCCGCAGTATTGACAGGCAATAGCGTATCTATCGATCTCTTGATGGCATCCGTGACATTTTTTCATTTTAATAACCTCCTTCGAACGCGGCTAGTTTCTTTAAAAAGAACCGGAAATTCTTTCATTCGGATTTCATCCTGCGCTTCATGAGGTCCGAAACAGCTTGCGAGGGTTTCTTCTTCCTGTAAATAATATTGTAGACTTCCTTGGTGATTGGCATCGAAACGTTGTGTTTTTGGCTTAATCGATATACGGCTTTAACGGTTTCAACGCCTTCAGCGACCATCTCCATGCGGGAGGTGATCGTCGCGATAGACTTACCGCGCCCCAACTGCTCCCCCACAGACCGGTTACGGCTTCGCGGGCTAACGCAAGTTGTAACGAGGTCTCCTAATCCGGTCAATCCGGAAAAAGTTTTTTGCTTGGCCCCGAGGGCTGCTCCAAGGCGTGCCATTTCGGCTAAACCTCGTGTAAGAATGGCCGCCTTCGTATTGGATCCGAATTTGAGCCCGTCGCAAACACCGCAGGCAATGGCGATGATATTCTTGATACTTCCGCCGAGCTCGACGCCGGTGACGTCGGTATTAGTGTAGACGCGAAAACTTTCTGAATTGAAAATAGCCTGAATGTGTTTTGCTATTTTTAAATTGTTTGCCGCGACAACAGCCGTGGAAGGAATGCCTTTGGCAACTTCCATGGCAATAGTGGGCCCGGAAAGAACGGCGATATTGACATTATTGCCAAGTTCGTTCTTGAGTGTTTCAGACATGCGCAAGAGTTTTTCCGTATCGATCCCTTTTGTAACGCTAAGTAAGATTTTACAAGAAAGATCCGCCTTTGTTTTTTTGATCTTTTTAAGAATAGCATTTGCATATTTCGAAGGAATGGCAAAGACAATGAGGTCTGCTTCCCGGATCGCTTCTTCCAGGTTTTCTGTTAAGGTGATGTTTTGCGGAAGGCGTATTCCGGGGAGGAATTTTGTATTATAGCGGCTCTTGCCGACCCGGCGGACATAAGCTGGAAAAGGACCCCAGAGCCTGAGGGAATAATTCTTTTTGGCGAGATGAACAGCTAACGTCGTTCCCCATCCCCCGTCACCGATGACCGAAATGTTTTTAATGGATTTGGACATAAATAAACTGTATCCGAATATCCCGTAATTCAGGTTGCGTGAGATGTGGGACGTAAGACGATGGACGTAGTTTTCGGATGATTGTTTAACCCGGACGTCTTACATCTTACCTCTAACGTCTTACGTTTCCTCTTAATACGTGTCATTGCCAAACAAAAACTTCACGGATGACTTGCCACATGTACGCGGCGCCCCATCGCATTACTTGAAGCTTTCTTTCTCCCCCTTCGCGGGCGGGTTCATCGCCGGGGATGTCAGCGCACTTGAGTTTGCGTTTGGCGCATCGAACCGACAGTAAGGGTTCCCAGCTGATATTCGTGCCGAATAATTTCTCTTCAAATTCATAACTTGAATCTTTATCGAGGTCCAGTTCGCAGACCAGGCTTTTCGGGTAAGCCCGGTAGATGACCATAGCGTCGGTATAATGCCCGCCGTGCAGTAAGTTGATCGTGGTTGTAAATAACCAATTTCCGAAACTTGTGACAGCGTCATCATCATAGCTTTTGGCGCCCTTGGCATAGCGCGAGACAATAACCATGTCGTAGCCTTCTTTAAGCTTATTGATACAATCGGGAATGAGTTCCGGAATAGAATTGCCGTCGGGGCTAAAAGTCAGGATCACGTCCCCTTTGACATGCGGAAGGGCTTCCATGTAGGCGTGGCGCATTCCCTTCTTCTTCTGAATGACCACGTCATAGCCCTGCTCTCGGGCATATTCAACTGTCCCATCGGTTGACTGGCCGTCAACAATAAGTATTTGATCGCACCATTCGGGCTTGATTTTCGGCATGATTGTTTTCATGCCGTCGATTTCGTTTAATGTGGGAACAAGGAGTGTAACATTCATGTTAAGTGGTCTCGCAAAGGATTGAAGTTGACTGGAGCGGGAGAAGGGAATCGAACCCTCGTAACCAGCTTGGAAGGCTGGGGCTCTGCCACTGAGCTACTCCCGCAAGCTCATGATTAAAAATGGTGGGCAGGGGAGGATTCGAACCCCCGAAGCGATCCGCATCAGATTTACAGTCTGACCTCGTTGACCACTTGAGTACCTGCCCCATGGCACTATGAATAAAAAGCCGATGAGAGGGATCGAACCCCCGACCCACTGATTACAAATCAGTTGCTCTACCAGCTGAGCTACATCGGCATGAGAATAGATTTAGAAAAAGCAGTACGGTATCAGTTTCCTTTGAATATTTAGATAGCTGATACTGAGCTACGCCAGCAAAATGTATTGCTCCACAATCACCGAGGGGCAAATCAGCCCCGACATGGTACTACGTATCAGTCGGGATTGCTCTACCAGCTACCCTCATTTTCCCTAATTATTTAGATGAAATGAGGGCTGTACCCAATCTGTTATTCGAAGGGGTACTGAGCCACATCGGCTTAAGGTTGTATTTCGAAATAGTGGTATTTTCTAACTAATACAATTCTACAATAATTTCCCGTAAAAGAGACATAAATATAACAGATTTTTAAGGTGCTGTAAAGGTCGAAATTCAACTAAATTGCCAGAAATTATTGTTGAGCGAGCCCTTCACAAATCATCGTTAATTTGTTAACATAGTACAGTTTTTCTAAACCAAAAAAGCTCATGTTATCTTCTTTAACTATACAAAATTTCGGATTGATCGATCACCTTTCGCTGGAATTTGACGGCGGGCTCAATATTCTTACAGGTGAAACAGGAGCGGGAAAATCGATTGTCATCGGGGCTTTGCGTATTGCCCTGGGGGAGCGCATCTCTTCTTCCCAATTACGCGATACAGAAGAATCCTGCGTTATCGAGGCGGCGTTTGATCTTAAAAACCGGGAATTGCGGGAATTGGACGTGCTTGAAGATTTTCTTTCTAAAGAAGACCCTTCTCTCATTATCCAACGGACCTATTCGCCGGATGGTCGAAATAAGATTAAGATCAACGGCCTGAGTGTAACGATCGGACAATTAAGGGGGATCGGTGACCACCTTATTGATTTCCACGGGCCCCATGACCATCAAATGCTCCTCTCTTCTGATTCGCATAAGGGCATGCTTGACCGTTTAGTGGACTTCGGGGAACTTCTTGAAAATTATGGTAAAATCTACACGCAATATTCTCAAATGCAGAAGGAACTTGAGGAAATTCAGGGCCTTGCCGCTTCAAGGGATCGTGAATTAGATTTGATCTCACATCAGGTTAAGGAGATGGAACAAGTTCCGCTTGAAGACGCGGCTTATGAAGAACTGGCCCAGAGGCAAACCAAGATCAATAATGCCGAGAAACTTAATGATTGTGCTGCTCAATTGACCCAGCTGCTTGAAGGCGGCCAAAGCGGTGTGAGCGAATCGATCCGACAGTCTTTCGGGCCGATGAAGGCTCTCAACAAAATCGATGAGCAAACCGGTTCATTTATGGAACATTTAGACCAGTTCCAGGAGATCAATGAACAGCTTCTTGCGGAATTGCACGATTATACGCGGGGGCTTTCTTTCGATCCGCAGGAGGCGCAAGAAATCAATAGTCGTATCGATATTTATGACGATATTAAAAAGAAATATGGCCCGACTCTTGCAGAGGCTAAAATCTTTTATGATGAGATACGCCAGAAATATGACCTTCTGATGAATTTAGAGCATAACGATAGTGAACTGCGTAAGGCCCTGGAAAGTTTAAAGAAAAAATTGATTTCAGAGGCGCAGAAGATTACTAAAGTGCGGCGAAAAGCGGCCGAAGCATTGAAAGAAACCATTGAAAAAGAACTTTCACAGTTGGGTATTGCCAAAGTAAAATTTGAAGCACGCCTCCAGCAGGATGAATTTAGCATCGATGGGCAAGATTCGGTCACGTTTTTTATCAGCCCGAATGCCGGGGAAGATCTCAAACCTCTCGCGCAAATCGTTTCTTCCGGGGAAGCGGCGCGTGTCATGCTGGCTCTGAAGAAAGCCCTGATCAAGGTTGACCCGATCCCCGTTCTCATATTTGACGAGATCGATGCCCAGATCGGAGGTCGTTTAGGCGCGGTAACGGGAGGAAAACTTCGGGAGATTTCCAAAAGCCGTCAAGTGATCTTAATTACCCACCTTCCCCAGATCGCTTCTTTTGCGGATAACCACTTTAAAGTTATCAAAGCTGTTAAAGGCGGGCGCGCTGTAACGACCGTCGAGGTTTTAGATAAAAAGCAGCGGGTCAATGAAATCGCCAAGATGATGAGCGGTGAAAAAGAAAGTCAGATATCCGTTGAGCATGCCCATGATATGCTCACAAAAGCTGGAAAATAAAATCATTTTAATTCTTAAAAGAAGCATTTGTTTGCGAACATTCAGAGCGTTTTGTCTCCATCCTATTCTACCAATCCAGAAAAGATTGGCGCAGTACTGACTACCAAAAATTATTTTGGAAGGTCAGTGCGGAACGAGAGGTTCGCTCAACGGAATGGAAAAATCCATATCTAAGACCTTGAGGAATTTATATCTAAAAAGATGCGAGTTTGTTTTTTGTTTATTATGCTTAGCAATTGATTTTTTATCAGTAGTATGGTAGCTTAGCATCATCAAATTAAGAAAACTGATTGATTAAAGGAGTTTTAAGACATGAAAAAGATCGGTATTATTACTAGTGGCGGTGACTGTGGTGGACTCAACGGGGTTGTCAAAGGGGCCGCGCAGATGGCTCATAAGGAAGGTATATCCGCGTATGTTATTCCTAACGGTTATGCGGGATTATATAACTTAATTGATTTCGAAGTCCTCGTTGAGTTAACGCCTCACCGGGCCGATCAAATCCATTGTAATTTGGCAGGTTCTGAAGCCGGGCATTCCCGCGTCAAAATCAAAAAGATTGATGATGACCAAAAATATGACCGGATCAAAAAAGGTTTAGAAAAGTTCGGTATTGACGGTCTTGTTATTAGCGGAGGAGATGATTCCGGTAGTGTTATGATAGATCTATCGCAACAAGGCATTAAATGTATTCACGTTCCCAAGACGATGGATCTAGATCTGAAAACCTATTCGGTTGGCTTTGATTCAACGGTCAATCGCATTGCCAGTTTTGCTGAGGATCTTAAGACAACGGGACGGACTCATAACCGTATTTTGGTTATGGAAGTTTTTGGCCGCTATGCCGGTCACACAGCTTTTCGTTCGGGTGTTGCGGCAGAAACAGACGCGATCCTTATTCCCGAAATTCCGGTGGATTTCGAAGCCCTTTACGATCACTGTAAGGAGCGATATTTCGGCCGTGTCGAACAAAGTGATGTTAATGCAAGCACGTATATGATCATTGTTGCTGAGGGCATCAGGGATGCCAGCGGCAAAGAGCTTGTTGACGAAAGCGCCGGTGTCGATGCGTTTGGCCATAAGCGTTTGGCCGGAGCCGGCAAATATGTGTGCAACGAGTTAGTCAAGAGGTTTAAAGAGGATTCCTCGATCGTCGATCTCATGAAGAGAAGCAAATTATATGTTAAGGGAATTTATGAGATTCCCGAGGTGCGTTCGGTTGCTCCGGGGCATCTTGTGCGCTGCGGCCGCTCTTCTGTTTATGATGTCAATTTCGGAAAAGAAGCCGGCGCTGCTGCCATCATTTTGCTTAAAAGCGGCCTTTCCGGCGTTACTGTCTCGGGCATTCAGAACGGAAAGATTCAATATATGAAGACATCTGATGTTATTGAGCAACGGTTTGTTGATCTGAATGTCGTGACCCTTCATGAGCAGTTAGGGACTTGTTTCGGACGTAAACCTCAAGAGGCAAAACTTAAATCTGAACAAAAGAAAGGTCAGGTTGAGAGGTATTTATAATATGCTGTCTGAACCTTTAAAAAAGATTCTTATTTTTTTAATGCTGGGGCTGTTAACTGCCTCAGCATTTTTTATTCGGCTGGAGAATTTCAATAATAGCACAAAGCGATCGATTGATGAAATTGTGTATTACCGTATGGCCAAACAGATCCTTGAAGAAGGACCTTCCGGATATAATACAATTCCCTACGGTAGAGAAATGGCGGCGTCCGATCGTCCACTGCCGGATTATTTCTTTCAGCCGCTTTTTAAACATCCTCCGCTCTTTACCCTGCTCATATCTTTTTCCATGAAAATTTTTGGGGTAAAGCTGGTTTCTGCCGAATATATTCCTTTATTATTGGGCGTTTTGTTTATTCCGGCAACATATTTGCTGGGAAGATTATTATTTGACTTCAAGATCGCGATATGTTCAGCGCTTTTTATGTGGATTGATCCAGTCAGTATTATGACGTCACAAAAGGTATGGATGGATACGACCTTATCTTTCTTAATGTTAATGGGCGTCTTATTTTTTGTGATAGGATTAAAGTTTGATAAAAGTTCATTCTTTATTTGGAGTGGTTTAGCTTGTGGCCTGGCCACATTGACAAAATACACGGGTATTTTTGCCACGGTCAATATCGGTTTATTTGCCTTTGCTTATAGAAGAGAACTTTTTCGTAATAGGTCTTTTATTATTGGACTTATCCTTCCTTTTGCCCTCCTGCTGCCGTGGTTTTACGCGAACTATCTTGTTTATGGCGGCGGTTTTCTTTTCAAACAAAAATCTCTGCATCTGAATGAACATCTCTATTTAGTGTTTTTTATTTTGTTTTTGTCCTTAGGCATTCTCAAGGGCCTATCAATATATTTGAGAAGATTCTTTGTTATGGAGGACGATCAGCAAAAGCTTGAAAAAGGGGTGTTAACACGAAAAAGAATTGATATGGTGTTGGGCATTACGCTGGCCATAGTGGTTTTTAAGCATATTATCCTTAGTTTAAATTTTAATCATTTACCGAGAACAAGTTGGGCAGGTGCGGTCTTAAGAGATTCGCTGTTCACATTTTATGTGACTCAACTTTTAGAATATTCATTTGTTTATTTCTTTGCTTTCGCGTCGTTTTTTATAGAAAGAAAAGAGCGGCTTGTAGAAATTAGCCTGCTGAGGTACGGGGCATTGATTGTTTTGATCTTTTTTAGTATATGGAAGTACTTTCAGTGCAGGTATATTCTTTTTGCCATTCCTCTTCTGGTGATATTGGCATTTGAATTGATCTTTATGATTTATGAAAAGATAGAGAAGATCGACGGCTTTCTTCCACGCCTTTTTCTCAAAAGCGCCTTGCTGTTTCCCATTATTTATGGTTTAGGAAGAACCGTGATGATTGATTTGTTGTTGAGCTTTCCGAATGATATGTGTTATTTTTAGGCGGTGTGCGTTTGAAAAATGGCTTGATATTGGCTGCGGAGATATGCCCTGTAAGAATATCCTTTTTGACCCTACTTAAGATAACTGTCGATTGATTTCCTGATTTGCT
Organism: Candidatus Omnitrophota bacterium; assembly: GCA_023136835.1. Classification (GTDB taxonomy): domain Bacteria; phylum Omnitrophota; class Gorgyraeia; order Zapsychrales; family Zapsychraceae; genus 2-02-FULL-52-10. Next base: position 12,632 of record JAGLQN010000031.1, read on the forward strand.
TAAAAGACTCTTCTTCTGTTACGTTGTTTGTGTCGACTCTCATTTCAGGGTTTTGAGGAATTCCGTAAGGATCATCGATCCCGGTAAAATTCTTGATCTCCCCTGCTCTTGCTTTTTTATAGAGGCTTTTGGGGTCGCGCGCTTCGCAGGTTTCCAGAGAGGTGTCCACGTGAATTTCGATAAAACGGCCGCACATGTTCCTGACAGAGTTCCTCGATTCTTGGTAGGGAGAAATGAAAGAAGCGATAACGAAGACATTATTTTTCTCCAATAATGAAGCTAGGTATCCCGCGCGTTTGATGTGTTTCATGCGTTCCTCTTTTGAGAAACCGGTCTTAGGAAAGATGGAACGCAAAATATCCCCGTTGAGTTGCTGTACAGGCAGATCCTTCTTTTTGAGATATTCAAATGTCCTGTTGGCTAATGTGCTTTTTCCCGAACTGGAAAGGCCGGTAAACCAGATAACAAAAGATTTGATGCTCTTCCTGCCGTAATGATCTTATTCCAGGTCCGCTCGTGGAAGAAATACAAAACGATCTTTGCGATGACCTCAACACCTCCAACAGAAATAGCGAGAATTAATTTACCCGTAAACAGATAAACAATAATTGCGGTTGTAAGAGTTCCTAAGATCCGACGAGAAACCGTTTTAACAACCGATCGTTTATGGTTTTCGTAATACATGCGCTTCTTCTTTGTAAAATGATTTGATGGATTCAACAATGAAATGTTGTTCTTCTTCCAGCATAAACGGGTGCATGGGTAAGGCGAGGATGTTCTGGCATATTTTCTCAGATACAGGAAAATCGCCTTCTTTGTATCCCAGGCCAGAAAAAGCGGGTTGTAAGTGTAACGGTTTCGGGTAGTGGATAGCTGTTGGGATATCCCTTTCTTTTAAGTGCTGCTGTAACCCGTCACGATTTTCAGCGAGTATACAATATTGCGCGAATACGGATAAGTTATGCGGCAAGATTTCAGGCACTTTTACGTCTTGGTCTAATTGGCTGCTGTAACAGGCGGCCGCAGTGCCGCGCATTTTAATCTCTTCGGAATAATGCTTTAATTTTGCCAGGAGGACAGCGGCTTGTATTGTATCAAGGCGCGCATTTAATCCTACCCGGACATTATCATACTTATTTTCGCCTTTGCCATGAACGCGAAAGGATCGTGCTATTTTATATATATTTTCATCATTGGTGAAAATCGCCCCCCCATCTCCGTAACATCCAAGTGGTTTTGCCGGAAAAAAAGATGTGCAGCCGATGTCAGCGAGTGAGCAGGCCTGGTGTTTTTTATATTGGGCGCCGAAAGACTGCGCGCCATCTTCAATGACAAATAAATTGTTGGTTCGTGCCGCTTGGTTGATCTCATCATATTCAGCGCATTGGCCGAAAATATCGACGGCGATAATCCCTCGTGTTTTACCTGTGACCGCATGGGGGATTCTTGCGGGATCAATATTAAATGTCTGTTCATCGATATCGACAAAAACAGGTTTAGCCTTTAGAAGGGCGATTGCCTCGCTTGTTGCGATGAAAGAGAATGGTGTTGTGATGATCTCATCGCCGGGCTGGATGTCATAGGCCATGAGGGCTAATAATAAGGCGTCTGTTCCGGAAGAGCATCCGAGGGCGTATTTTGTTCCCACAAATTCGCGAAGCTGCTGTTCCAATTCAGCGACTTTACTGCCCATAATAAATGCGGAGCTGGTGATTACGTCATTTATCTGGGTGTCAATTTCTGCTTTGTAGGCCTGATATTGCCGCCGCAGATCAATAAATTGAATTTTCATTTTTTTATTTTGACCCAAGTTCTATTTTTTTGATCCTTAAAAGGGCATCTTCAATTAAGCGCCGGTTGGCAGATATCAGATCGGCCAACAGGCCGACAATGAGGATTTGAAAGCCGATAATTAAAAGAACTGCCGCTAAGATCAGAGATTGTATTTTTCCTCCGCCCGATTCCGTCAGATAATAAAATACGAAACGGCAGCCAATGAAAAAACCGACCGCTGAAGTCGTCATCCCGATGGTTGTGAACACTCGAAAAGGATTAAACATCGAATAGATACGTATGATCGTTACGATCGAACGTTTGATATATTCCGGAATGGATTTAAAGAGCCGGGATTTGCGCTTTACTTCATTCGTTGAGATCGTGATATTCGCGATAGCCAGATCTTTATTCTCAGCTTGGATAATGCTTTCAAGAGTATAGGTGTAATCGGAAATGATGTTTAGTTTTAAGGCGGCTTCACGGTTATAAGCGCGAAAACCGGTTGTAGTATCACTAACCGTTGAATTAGCAAGATGACGGACAATGGCACTGCCGATTCTCTGAAGACGCTTTTTGATCCAGGAAAATTGCCGCACGTTTTCAATATCCCGGTTTCCGACGACAATATCCGCTTTCCCTTCAAGGATCGGCTTAATGAGCCGTGGGATGTCCTCACCTTTGTATTGCCCATCCGCGTCGGTGTTGACAATGATATCGGCATCCGCTTTCAAGCAGGCGTCTAATCCCGCGCCAAACGCCCGCGCGAGGCCTTTTTTTTTGGTAAAGGAGATAATATGATTAACCCCGTGTTGCTTGGCAACCTCAATGGTCGTGTCTGTGCTGCCATCATTGATGATCAAGGTCTCAATAACATCAATGCCATTAACTCGCATAGGGAGGGCCTCAAGAGTTTTTGGCAGGCTTTCTGCTTCATTTAGGCACGGGATTTGGATAATAAGTTTCATAGCATTCCCCTATTTTTAATCCTCAGGAAAGCTGTAAGCTTTCCTGAGGGCTAGGAAATTCTTTTCTGAAAAAATTTTAATTTAATTGACGAATTTCCTTGTACACGTTTTTCCAGTATGCTTCGAGTATGTGCAGCTTCTTTTCCATCCATGCTAGGTGATCGAGATACCATTGGACGGTTTGCTTGATGCCGGCGGCAAAAGTGATCTTTGGTTTCCACCCGAGCTTTTTAATCTTTGTATAGCTGACGGAATATCTAAAGTCATGGCCCGGCCTGTCGGTAACGAACTGGATCAAGCTTTTTGGTTTTCCGAGAAGTTTTAATATCGTTTTGACCGTCGCAATATTTTCACGCTCAAAATAGGTGCCGATGTTATAGGCCTCACCGATTTTTCCTTTTCGCACTATTGTATGGATACCACCGGCGCAGTCGGCAACATGCAGCCATTCGCGGATCTGCCTGCCTTTTCCATATACGGGCACTTTTTTATTTTTCAGAGCCTTAAGAATGATCACCGGGATCAGTTTCTCCGGATATTGCCATGGCCCGTAATTATTGGCAGGCCGAATGATGATGGCAGGAAAATGATATGTCTTGACTGCGGCGCGCACCAGCAATTCCGCTGCGGTTTTTGTGGCCGAATAAGGGTTTTTAGGCTTAAGCGCTGCTGTTTCCTTAAACTTGCCGCTTAGGCTTTCGCCGTAAACTTCATCGGTCGATATGTGAACAAATTTCTTAACCTTGTACTTGCGGGAAAGATCAATGAGGTTTTGGGTTCCGGTAACATTTGTTTGGATGAACGGCAAAGCGTCCTGGATGCTGCGGTCCACATGTGTTTCTGCGGCGAAATGGACGATTTTGTGAGGTCTTTCCTTCTTGATCACTGCCTCTAATTTTGCTTTTTGGCAAATATCTGTTTTGTAAAAACGATATTTTCCCTGGATCTCTTTGAGCCGTTCTAGGTCTCCGGCATAGGTCAATTTATCAATAACGACAACTTTTTGTCCCTTTTTGACTGCCTGCCGCACAAACTCGCTGCCGATAAAACCGGCTCCGCCGGTAACGAGTATTTTAGATTTTGATTTAGACATGAGCTATAAATCTTACGATTAGTATATATACGAAAATCAGTATAACACTTAATATATTGGGTGACTAGACGATAAATATAATTCTTCAAGTTATGATTTTGAGGCAGGATCGGATATTTTACGCTCTTTGGAGGAGCGTAAATCGGCATCACGCAGTGAATAGATGCACCCACAGTATTTCTGTCGGTAGAACTGCTCGTGTTTTGTGGTTTCATACATACGTTGAGACCCGTTTTGTTGGCGCCAATTATAAGTCCAATAGACTAAATCAGGGTAACGGCTGGCCGCGCGTATACCAGATTTATTGACTTGATGCCTATCCTTCCAGCGGGAGATTCCGAAATTGCTTGTAAAGATCTTGAAACCATGTTCCATGGCAAACAGAGCTGCCCGTTCGAGCCGTATATCAAAACAGACACGGCATCGCTTACCACGCTCCGGTTCCAGTTCAAGGCCTTTGACCCGTTTAAACCAGATGTCTTGATCATAATCGCTATCGACAAAGGGAATATTCATTTTTTTAGCGAAGCGAACGATCTCGGCCTTGCGGATTTCATATTCTTTCTCAGGATGGATATTGGGATTGTAGAAAAGGACGGTGGGATCAATGCTTGATTCCAGCAAAGACTCTATAATTCCACCGGAACACGGCGCACAACAGCAATGCAGAAGGACTTTTTTTTCTTTGTTTGGCAAGACTAATTTATTTTTTTCCATTTTCTCATCCGTCAAAATCTAAGATTTTGTCGAGACCTCGCCAAATTCATTTGAA
>JAGLQN010000310.1 GCA_023136835.1 Candidatus Omnitrophota bacterium
TAGTGCCTGACCGAAAATAGCGTTTTGAGATTTTTGATAACATTCAGGGGGGCGGCCAATTGCGAAAAAATCGAAAAAATGACATCGCCGGAAAACGTTTCGTTATTTTTTTTGAAATTTGAGTGAAAATTCCACAAACAAGGCAGGGGGTAGCACTCAAAAGACTTTCGTCTCTGCTAATAAAATGCATAACAAACTATGCAGCAAGTCTTTGTCGCAGTCCTCGCTTTATCGCCTTGGAATGCAGTCTGGACCGTGTTTCTTTTTTTATAAGCAATGTTCCAAGATGCTGAATATTTCGCGCCAGAACTGCTAAGGAAATATAGCTTTTGAATCCTCTTATTCCTTTATCGGGGCACATGTCAAGCCCATGATTTTCATGCGCGTTAATCGCTGATTCAACTGCGGAATGTCCCTTTTGTGCTTTTCTGAAATCTTCGGAATATTGATGAAGCTTATCCGCTTTCGAGAGCCTGCCTTTTTTTGGCAAGGCTGTAATTTTGAGGAATGATTCCAGTGCTTCTTTGTTCTGAGGTGACCAGAAGCCTTTGTCAAAACTGCATGAGGTGATATTGGGAAATTGTTCGACAGCAGAGCGCATCACTTTTACGGCAACTTCTGAATCAGTTTCCTTTTCCATGACATGATGATGAACTGTAAAACCGAAAGTGTCCGTGACTACGCAAACTCGCACGCCAAGTTCCTGCCTGACTCCCGCTTTCCCTTTCACAACCCACTCAGTGTGAGGTTCAAACACGCTGAACACTTTTTCGTCATGCGGTATTTTTTTGCCATCAAGAACGCGCCGTCTGATTTGGTCCTGAAATAATTTTGCGTATTCGATGTACATTTCGATTTCTTTGGTATTGTATCCGATGGGCAGCAAATTAAATTTGTTGAGGGTTTCAACTTGCGCGACAACCTTGGAGATCAACTGAACGCTATAATTGACGTAATCAGCATGCTGTTTTTTTAATTCCTGCGTGCGCCTGGCCTTTTTTTCTTCATTTGTGGATGTGGAATGTCTCAAATTTTGAATAGCGTGCAGCATATTTTTGCATTTTAAAACTAAACTTTTATTTTGTCTCCAACCTGGAATTTTCAGTTTTGAACAGAGTTGAGCCGTTAATTCAACGGCTTTTCTCGTAGCGTCAAAAAGTAAATTGCTGTCGGTTGGATAATGGACATTGGTTTCAACTACAAAGCTGTCGCAGCGAGTTTTTATTTCTTCTTTTTTTTTAATGAGCTTGTGACCGGCAGAAACTACCAGAGTATTAATTTTATTGAGTAATTCCGGCGTTAATAATACCGCA
>JAGLQN010000311.1 GCA_023136835.1 Candidatus Omnitrophota bacterium
CCAGTTCTAAATCGGAGTTGGGGTTCCATCCCTGTTTGATAAACACGTTGCTTTTTTAAAACAGAAGATTTAAAATACTAGGTTAAGATGAGTTTAATATACATATGTTTACGGAGATCGTTTTATGTTGAAAATATATGGCGCCGACCTATCGGCTCCTGCCAATAAAGTCCGGATGGCCGCTCATGCTTTGGGGATCGAATATCAATATATCCGGGTCAGCATCAAAGAGGGGGAGAATCGCGCTGAAGAATACCTAAAGAAACATCCGGCGGGGAAAGTCCCTGTTATTGAGGATGATGATTTTATTTTATTTGAAAGCGACGCGATCATCAGGTACTTGGCCGAGAAAAACGGATCTTCATTGTATCCCAGAGGGCAAAAACAACGGGCGCTGATCGATCAATGGATGGATTTTACCTCCATCCATATCGGGGGAGCCATGGGGAGAGTTGTTTTCAACAGGGTTTTTGCTTCTTTTGCTGGTGTTCCCGTCGATGAAAGGTCGCTGAAGGACGGGATGAAATTTCTCAACCGGTTGTTGCCGGTTGTTGACCGGCAGTTGTCGAAAACCGCGCATTTAGCCGGAGAACAATTTTCTCTAGCGGATATCGGGCTTTTAGCAACGATGGATCCGGCTGAAGTTGCCGAAATTGATCTGGCCCGCTACGCGCATCTTGTGAAATGGCGTGAGGATCTCGCGCAAAAAGAATTTTATACCCGGTGCCACTCGTCTTACGCGGAAAGCTTAAAGAAGTTCATGGCAAAAAGATAGAAAAATGCCGGCAGGGCACATTTTGGATAGTTATGAAAACAGCGGTCATTCAGCTGAAATCGATAAATAACAAAGAAAAAAATATTAAGAAAGCTCTTTGTTTAGTAAAATGTGCTATTGCGCGAAGGGCAAAATTTATTTTGCTGCCGGAGGTGTTTCATTTCCGGGGGGAAATAGACCCTCGTAAGGGATTTTCGGATGTTTCCGAGACTATTCCCGGAATGTCGACCATCGCTTTGATGGATGTCGCGAAGAAAAACAAAGTTGCCATTTTGGCGGGCTCGGTGTGTGAGACGATCCCCGGTGAGAAGAAAGTCTACAACACGTCTGTTTTGATCAATGCCCGGGGAGAAATAGCCGCTAAATACAGGAAGGTCCACTTGTTTGACGCGCGGGTCGGCGCTCTCAAGATAATGGAATCTCAATATTTTAAGAGCGGACGGAAAAACGCAATGGCTACTATTGGACCATGGAACATCGGCCTGTCCATTTGCTATGACCTGAGGTTTCCCGGCTTTTACCGTAAGTATAAACAGGGAAAAGCCGACATTTTATGTGTTCCGTCGGCTTTTACAAAGATCACCGGCCAGGCGCACTGGGAAATCCTTTTGCGGGCCCGGGCTGTCGAGAATGTTTGTTATGTTCTTGCCCCGAATCAAATAGGCAAGGACGGAAAAGGAGTTGTGAGTTACGGAAACAGCATGATCATTGATCCGTGGGGAAAGGTCTTGGCGCGTGCTTCCGGTGATCAGGAAGAGATTATTTTCGCGGATCTGGATAAGCGTTTAATAAAAGAACGGCGCAGGGCATTGGGATTTTAGAAAACAGCGGAAGACCAATCAAAAAACCAGGAAGAAGCGGGGGAAAGATGAATAAAAAACAAATAAAAAAGGACGTTCCTCGAGGAGGACAAAGCATTCTTGAATATATTCTTTTAGTGGGAGTCATCATCGCGTTGCTCGTTATTTTTTTAAGGCCTGGAGGCTATTTTTCAAGAGTTTACAACAGGATGATCCAAAGACAGAGCGATGATGTACTTAATGCGGCAAAAGTGCTTTTCTAGCGAACAACGGTGAAAGATCATCCCGCAATAGGACAGAGGGCTTTTTGATCATGGAAAAGAAAAAAATAAAAATTACAGTTACCGGGGCGGCTGGGAATATTGGGTACGCCTTGCTGTTCCGTTTAGCTTCCGGAGAAGCATTCGGCCCTGACGCGGAGATAGATTTAAGCCTCTTGGAGATAGAGTCCGCGCTACCTGCCCTTAAAGGGGTTGTCATGGAGCTTGAGGATTGTGCCTTTCCTCTTTTGAAATCCGTTGTTCAAACATCGGATCCCAATGAGGGTTTTAAAGACGCCGATTGGGCGCTGCTTGTCGGAAGCATACCCCGCAAGGCCGGGATGGAGCGTAACGATCTTTTGAAGGTTAACGGGGGAATCTTTATTACTCAGGGGAAGGCCATTTCGAATCAGGCTAAACCAACATGTAAAATCCTTGTTATTGGAAACCCTTGCAATACAAACGCTTACATAGCAAAGGCCTTTGCGTCAAACATTCCGGAGAAGAACATCTTTGCTATGACCCTGCTAGACCAGAATAGGGCGGCCGCTCAATTAGCTGAGAAGGCCGGGGTTGATGTCTCGGAGGTTGAAAATATAGCTATTTGGGGGAATCATTCGGCAACCCAATACCCGGATTTTTATCAGGCGACGATTAATGGGAAGCCTGCGACTGAGATTATTCCAGATGAAAAATGGCTTCAGACCACCTTTATTGAAACCATTCAGAAACGCGGGGCAGATATTCTTAGCGCTCGAGGGCTTTCTTCAGCGGCTTCTGCCGCTAATGCCGTTGTTGGTACGATTCGAAATGTCATTACTCCCACGAAAGAGGGAGAATTCTTTTCGATGGCGGTTTCTTCTGATGGAAGCTACGGGATAGAAAAGGGGATAATGTTCAGCTATCCCTTGCGTTCGGATGGACAAGACTGGAATGTTGTAACGGGCTTGGAGCATAATAGTTTTTCCAAAGAAAAGATCGCCGCGACTTATGCAGAGCTCCTTTCTGAAATGAGCTCAGTTAAAGAATTTTTGGACCCCAAACAGTGCCCAACTTGAAAATTTTAAGGGAATTAAAAAGTTTCTAAAAAGTTTCTAAATATACTTGTGTTTATAAAGAAAAGAGTCTATACTTATAAATACATTTATATCAGGGGCTTCTGAAATCGGAGGGATTCAGCATGTTTTTAAGAAACCATAAAAATCCAATTTTTTGTATTATTTTAGCCTTAGTCATGACCGCTCCAGGATGTGACCTCATTTCATCTATTACGGAATATTTCCAAGAACCGTCCGATTCTCCCGCATCTCAAGCTGTTCCGATCCAAAAAAACCAAAAAACCACAGATGTCCAGGCTCAAGCAAATCTGGCTTCCGCACCCATGAAGGCTAATACGTTAGCTCGTGTAGGCAGCTGGTCGATTACGATCGAGGAATTTCAGGAGAGACTGGATGCTCTCAAAGAAGTTGTTCCCGAGTACGACATTACCGACCCGGAAGCGCAAAAGCTCGTTCTTGACGAACTGATTAACCAGCAGGTGTTGGTTTTAGGGGCAGAGAAACAGGGATTGACGCGCCAAAAAGATATCCAAGCTGCGGTTGAAGAATTTCGCCGGACACTTATCGTCCGCGAGGTCGCCCGACAGCTGACGGAAGACATTACAATGTCTGAAATGGAAGCCCGCGCATTTTATAACGAGAACAAGGAAGCCATGGTCGGGCCGGCACAGTGGCATGTTAGAGAGATCGCTGTTGATTCAAAAGACAGAGCCATAAACCTTTTGGCTGATATTCTAAAAGGAACTGATTTTGCCGAAGCGGCCAAACAGCACTCTATTAGCGCAACGCGCGCCCAAGGAGGCGATTTAGGCTTCATTACGCAGGAGCCTTTTCCTCAAATGGGAACCGCTTTGTTGTCTCTGGAAGAGGGGGATGTCAGCGGGGTGTTTAAGGGGCCGGAAGGATATTATATTGTTAAGCTAGAGGAGAAAAAAGGCGGCGAAGCGATCGGTTTTGATGAGATCAAAGATGATATTATTCAAAGCCAGACATTGCTGGCCCAACAGCAAGCTATTCTCGATCATCTTGAGAGCATGAAAAAAAATGTCAATATAGAGATTAATAAAGCTCTTTTGCAGAAATAAAGCAGAGAAGAACATAAAACCATATTAATCACAACGAACAGTTATTTTTATTCCGCGCGGAGGGAACCTTATGAATATAGAAAACAAAAAACAATTTGCTACGATCCTCTTGGCTGTCGGATTAGGGTTAGTGGCCGCTATGTTGATGAGCAAAGTTGTCAGCGATAAAGTTGACACACAGACGAAGATCATTGCAAAAGAATACCAGGGAAGAAGCGCTGCTTTGGTCAAGGAAATGGATGCGACCAAAATGACATTGAAAAAACTGGCCAAAGACCATGCCTCTCTTGCCAAAAAAGTTGCAGAACAGCCCAAGATGATTAGGCAGTCTGCTCCGACGCCGGAGAAGCCAGCAGTTCAGGAAATGGCTTTTTCTTTGCGTACGCCGCCGGGAAAAAGGGCGATTACGGTCTTCATCAAGCCTATCTTGGCTGTTGGAGGGCTTGTAAACCCGGGAGATTTCGTTGATATCATCGCTCATCTGGAGATTCCCGATGAGGAAGGAGTCGTAGTTTCCGCGAAAGATAAAAAAGAGCAGGAGAAGGTTACGACTGTCTTGTTCCAAAACATCCAAGTCTTAGCCGTCGGGGTCAATTTTAATCCTATGGGAGAGCTCCCGCCATACGAAGATCAACAGGAAAAAGAGGGATTAAATGTGACGCTTGCGGTAAGTCCTGAAGAGGCCGGGCTTTTATCTTTTGCCGAAACCCACGGAGACCTTCAGCTATCATTAAGATCTCCGGCAGAAACAGAGGATAAAGTCCTGCAGCAAGTGGCCTCTTGGGATGCTTTAGCTGATTTTGTTTTAGAGCATCAGGGGACAGAGCTTAGGGTTCCAATGAGAAAATCAACAATCACTCCGGAGGAAACAGAAGAAATGGAAGATGAAGAAGCTAAACCGTTTGTTCAGATTTTCCGAGGAGGCAGGGAGTTTTAACCATGCGCATTTGCGGAATATTTAAGGAAACGATTATTTTTGGGGCGTGTATTTTCTTGTGCTTGGTGTTAGTGACGAGCTATGTCCACGCGGGAGATTCAGGCGTGTTGGATTCGAGAGATACCGAAGAGATCAGCATGATCAAAGGAGAAGTCGTGACTCTGAAGGTCTATTCTATGACCAGGGTTTCGATAGCAAATCCGGATATAGCGGACATTGCCGATGCCAGCGATCAGGAGCTCTTGCTTGTTGGGCAAAGAACCGGAGAGACCTCGCTGTTCCTTTGGGATGAGCATGGAAAACGAACGATCATGGTGTATGTGTATAATCAGGATTTAGATCTTATGGTCAGCCGGGCAAAAAGGCTTATTAAGGATGCGGATCTTTATAAAGTGAAAGTATCGGTTAACGAAAAAGAGGGAAAGGTTGTTTTTTTCGGAGAAGTTCCGGCGAGCAAAAGGCATTTTTTCGATGAAATTCTTGTCACGTTTGACGATTATGCCATAGATTTTGTTGAAGAAGAAACCGTTGAAGATCTTGTTCAAATCGACATGCACATTACCGAGATGAGCACATCGGAAACAAGGAGACTCGGAATAGATTGGTTTACGGGAGAACAGGAAACGGCGGATAACGGGATTACGACAACATCTTCAGGCGACTTCACCCCGGTTTACGGGGAAGTCCTCCCGGCGCTTGAACCGGGTGTAAAGGACTTGTTTAAGATCGGCCAGTTCCAGAGAGCAACGAATAGCGCTTTTCTAGCGAAGGTCAGCGCCCTTGTGACCGAAGGAAAAGCGCGCATTTTATCTAAGCCGAAACTTGTTGTTGTCAGCGGGGAAGAAGCGAAGTTTCTCGTTGGAGGAGAGATCCCGATCCGGACAACGACCATTTCAGATTCAGGAGGGTCGCAGGAGAACGTGGAATTTAAGGAATACGGCATTAGCATGATTCTAACCCCGACGATCAAGAGAAACAAAGTTGATATCATCATGGACCTTGAGATCAGCGATATCGATGTCGCAACGGCGTCGACCATTTCTGAGGATCTCGCCTTTTCTACGCGGTCCGCGAGCACACATTTATTTTTAGATGATCACCAGATGATCGTTCTTGCCGGTTTGATCAAAACGCTGGAAAGCGAAACAGAACGGAGGGTGCCGTTTGTCTCGAACATTCCGATTGTAGGCGTTCTCTTTCGAAGCAGGGCGAACCCGGTTCCCCAAACAGATTTAGAGCTGGTCATTGCGCTCACACCGCATATTCTAAGACAGAAAGACTCTGTGGTTGCCAAGGATGCTTCTGCCGGAGAAGCCAAAGATCTGCCTCAAAGGGCAGGAAGAGTCAGGCGACCTTACCGCGATGGCGTTCCCTATTACATGGGCATCCCCAAAGAAATGACCGGATATGTCCATGACGTTCAGCAGAAAATATCTCAGGCGATTGTCTATCCGCAGGAAGCGAGGCAATACGGATGGGAAGGAACCGTAAAAATGAAAGTGCTGATCTTGAATGACGGCACGCTTGCTTTTGCCTTGATCAAAGAATCTTCAGGCCATGATATTTTTGATGAAGTCGCTTTGAATATGACAAAGAAAGTGGCGCCTTTTGCGGCATTTCCTTCCGACACGGATCTGCAGGAATTAAATGTAACAATACCTATTGTGTATAGTTTGAATAATTATTGATGGCGAAGAAGCATCTCGTTTAAGGGTTACTGGACACAAGACGGTGTCCGGATAATTTGCGATAAATTTGTATAACAGTTTTTGAAATTATACTATGAGCTCCAAGATAATTACGGTTTTCAGCAATAAAGGCGGAGTAGGAAAAACGTTTGTCACAGTCAATTTGGCTGCCATCTTGGCCCTTGCTAAGAAAAAAGTCCTTCTTATTGATTTTGATTTCCAAGCAGGACAAGATATGGCCCGGATGCTCAATCTTTCTCCTCGCAATGCGATCGCCGATCTCTTGGCGAGTTTAGAAGTAGCGGACGAGACAGATGTTATTAAAGAATACGCGGCCATCCACTCTAGCGGTTTGCATTTCCTTCCAGTTATTAAAAGCACCCAACAAATCGGGCGGATCACTCCGGATAACATAAAACCTTTTTTTAAAAAAGCCGCGGCGACATACGACTACATTCTTGTTGATGCCGGCAAGTCTTTTAACGAAACATTAGTTGCGGTCTTCGATTATTCTAATTTGATCCTTCTGGTATCGACCCCGGATATTTTGGCTGTTTACCAGGTCAAGCGGTCCCTCGATGTTTTACAGAGCCTTCAGTTTCCGTTGAAGATGGTCAAGCTTATTTTAAACCGTTCGGAAAGCCGCGGAAGCGTTGCCTGGCAGGAGGTGCGTTCGGCGCTGCCTTGTGAAATATTCAGCCATATTCCGTCCGATGGGAAAACGGTCGGGATGGCCTTGAACCGCGGGGTTCCCTGTGTTATGGATAGTCCGAAAAGCAAGGTTGCTGAAGCCTTTTTGAAAATGGTCCCTGTACTCCGACGGGATGATTTGTATGTTCCGGCAACAGAGGTTGAAAAATTAAGAAACACGGAGGCCTTGGATAAACCGGGACAATTCTGGGAAAAATTCGGGATCGTGCAACAGAGCGCAGCGGTCGATCAAGGGTATTCCAGCGAAGACGATGATATCCTTCTTTTGAAGAAGAGGATCCATGAAAAACTCGTCGAGCGCCTTAACCTCGACGGGATCGCCGCAGAGCTGTTAGGCAATCCGGAAGCTGTTGCCAACGTAAAGAAATCTGCGGAAGAAGTTGTGACCAATTTGCTGACGGATGAAGCCGGAGGAAAGATCGCTTCGTCCGCAGAGCGTCGGCGTTTAGTCAATGATATTGTCAATGAGGCTTTAGGCCTCGGGGCACTCGAAGATTTTCTTGCTGACCCGGATGTGACGGATATTATGGTTAACAGTAAAGATGAGCTCTACATTGAGAAGAACGGGAAATTGATATTAACGAATAAACGGTTTGTTTCCGATGAAAAAATGCGATCTATCATTGAGAGGATCATCGCGCCATTAGGCCGCCGAATCGATGAGTCGACGCCGATGGTCGATGCCCGTCTTCCCGATGGATCACGTATTAACGCGATTATTCCCCCGCTGTCGCTTGGCGGCCCGATGATCACCATACGGAAATTCGGAAAAGAGAGGCTTCAAGTCGAGGACTTGCTGCACAAGTTTCATAGCATGTCGCAGGATATGTCTGATTTTTTGCATGCCTGTGTTGTTGGGAGAAGTAATATTATTGTCTCCGGAGGAACGGGCGCGGGGAAAACAACGCTTCTGAATGTTGTTTCCGAGTTTATTCCCGATGGGGAGCGTATTATTACTATTGAAGACGCAGCTGAATTAAAGCTAAAGAAGAGCCATTGGGGCCGCCTTGAATCGCGCCCGCCTAACATTGAAGGAAGAGGGACGGTGACCATCCGCGACTTATTTGTCAACAGCCTTCGCATGCGGCCTGACCGTATTGTTATCGGGGAATGCCGCGGGGCGGAGGTCTTAGACATGCTCCAGGCGATGAATACCGGGCACGACGGGTCAATGACGACCCTTCACGCCAATTCAACGCGCGATGTTTTGGCGCGTATGCATTCGATGATCCTCTTAAGCGGTATCGAATTGCCGGTCAGGGCTATCAATGAAATGGTCTCTTCGGCTATTGATGTTATTGTTCACATAAACCGTTTCTCCGACGGAACCAGAAAGATCACCGGGATCACGGAAACGGAAGGGATGAGTGCTGATTTTCAGCTGAAGCTGGCGGACATATTTGTTTTTAAGCAAACAGGTATCGACAGCGATGGCAGGGTTCTCGGGTCCTACCAGCCCACAGGCCGTATCCCGAGATGCTATGATGATTTTATCACAAGAGGCCTTCCGATCAATAAGGAGATGTTCCAATCAAAACAAGATGACCAATAGCCCGCTGAAAATATTTGCTTGAGTTTAGGCGACAGGACGATCTGATTGGTATCCATTCTTAACACAACAAAAAATACGGTTATCGCCCAAAAAGGGCTCATGGCCGATAATTTCTTTTCCCGCATGATCGGCCTTCTCAATAGAAGCTCCCTCCAGGATGATGAAGCCTTAATTATTACCCGCTGTCAATCAATCCACATGTTTTTTATGCGTTTTGCGATTGATGCGATATTTGTCGATAAAAACAGTTGTGTGGTTGGCCTTCTTAAGGGTATCAAGCCTTTTCGCTTGAGCCCGATCTTTTTTCGATCAAGTTATGTGATCGAAGTCCCAGAAGGAATAATTGTCCAAACTGAAACCTCCCTTGGCGATAGAATTCAAATAAACGAAGTTTAATATCACTCAAATCAAAAAAATAGAGTAATTTTCCTATTGACCGTTGGGCCTTTCGTGATATACTAAAAAAGATATTAATGTCCAATCTGGTTCTTTATCTTGAGTTTTCAAAGATTAGGAAAATAATACAATATGGGTGTTATTCATAAACTTAGGGGAGATGTTATTTCCTTTATTATTACCCTCAAGAAGAATAATCCTTCCATTGGGGTTCGCCAGCTTGCTGTATTGACAAGCGAGCAATTTCATGTTCAAGTGTCCAAATCTTCTGTCAATAGCGTGTTGAAAAAATCCGCGCTGAGCAGTTCCGTTGGGAGAAGATCTGGAATCACCGTTCGACCTGAAAAATTTTCCATTCCATCCGTTAAAAAGGATCAAATATCAAAAAGCATGAGGGGTGCGGGTTTTCGAAAAGAAGAACTGCCTTTAGCAGAAGAAAAAGGTCCCGTTCAAGAAAGACCCTTGCCTTCAAAGCTTCCTGTCGAAAAAGAATTGGATGAAGAGGCCGAAGAAACGGGAGCCTCTCCGGCAGAAATTCTAGAGGGGCAGGATTTTTCCGGCCATGTCGAAGCCCTGCGCAAGGATAGGAGGGTTCAGGGAACGGCCATATCAGATGGCGCCGGATTCATCTTTTTAAAAGCGGCGCAATGGGATGTCTCAACGCACTCCTTAATGGCCGAATTGTTTAAAAAGTATATCCAGTCTGCCGTTTCTAACCGCTTTGATTCTATAAGTGACATGTTTTTGTTCCTTAAGTTTCTGGGAGAAGAGTCTTTTGACCTCACTTCGGCTTACGGCAGCCACGGCCTTGGGGTCTTAAATAATTTCTGTCATCCCATCGCCAATGAGAATAAGGATCTGCTGGAATTGAAGGGGCTGTTTCAATGGGATAAAACAATGCAAAAATCCTCCTCGCTGCCTAGCCTTATTATGGAATACAACAGGATCAATGAACAGGCCTTTTTAGAAGTTAAGGGGTTGAGGTTGTTGCTCGAAGACAGGTCCGAGGTAACTATGGATGCCTCAATGGCCTCTTTTGGGGGAGGAAGCCTCATTCCGCCATTTCCCTATGGTTCGTTACCGATCCATAAAGCCATGGCGCGATTATCGAACTCTTTAGTCAGCAATATTCAAAGTATTATTTTTCACAGGGCCCCGGGAGAGGCAAAGTTTGACCGGGCGGTTTATGACATGGTTGCTGTTTTCGAAAATATTCCAGGGAAAAGGATTCTTAAGATCTCTGTTCTTGATTTGCAAGGTGAGGAAATAGCCGGGTTCTCAACCGTCCCATTCCAAAAGAGGACTTTTCTGATGGGGGTTGCCCCCCAGCAAAAAGAGTTCGGTGAGCTAACGAAAGCTGTCAAATGGGCGGGAAAAAGATCTTTTTATCATGAAGGGATTGACAGAATTGTTCATTTTGCCGAGACAAAAACGAAGTTCATGGCAATGCAGGTTAATGAAAGCATAGAGGATTTTAGGGTCATTACGGTCAGAGAAGGCGAGGAAAGCGCTTCTTGTTGGGGAATTTTGACCAATCAGCATAACGGAAGCGGTGAGGATATTCTTAAAGAATACATGTCTCAATGGCCATACTTAGGGGAATCTTTGCAAGAAGCTCCTATTTTTGTGTTGCCGCCCGGAAAGTCTGATGAAAGCCAAGAGATGGAAAATAGGGCTGAAAAGAAGGATTTTAGCGTCTTCAGTGACTTTGTTGGGAGCCTTCACAAGTATTGTCAGAAGCAATTTTTCCCTCCGGTCCATTCCAATGATGACATAAGTTCTTTCATTGAAAATGTTTATGGTATATCTGGAATTTATTACGAGAGAGAGCACGATCTGAACATTTTCCTGGATGTCGAGAAAGAGTCTCCCTATCGAAAAGATCTTGAATATGCTGTCAAGAGGGTCAACGAGCGGCATATTTTAGACTATTCAGGCCGAAGATTATGGCTTGAAATTTCATTTTTAAAAATTTGAATTGTTTTTCTCCTAAAAAGTCAAATTATCCGCGCAGGAAAAGAAAGTTTCGTTAAAAAAAGGCTTAAACTACCAGTTGACTCATTAATAAATGT